>CAZNSB010000246.1:0-7735 GCA_964575155.1 uncultured Planctomycetaceae bacterium
GGCCACCGCGGCGCCCACGCTGATCCTCGGCGGGGGCGTCGCCGCCAACTCCGCCCTCCGCCGGGCCGTCGAAAAGCTCGGCAGGAAGCTCGGCGCCGCCGTCCGCATGCCGGCCATCGAGTACTGCGCCGACAACGCCGCCATGACCGCCGCCCTCGGCTACCACTACCTCCGCGCCGGGAAGACCGACGACCTCGAGCTCGCCGCCACGCCGACCGTGCGACGATAGGCCCGCTCCGCCGGCGGGCAGCGCCCATAGAAGCCCAAGAGGACACATCATGAGCAAACGAGCCCTGGTTTCGGCACTCGCCGTGACGGTCATCCTGATGGTCAACCTTCCCGGCGGGGGCTCCGCCGGCACCCGACCCGTCGGCCGGACGCGGCCGGCGGCCGGCACCGGCCCGTGGAAGGTCGTCAAGGACCGGGAATACGTCATCGCCGTCCCCAAGGGCTGGCGCACGCTCCCCCTGGCTGTCAAGCCTTACGTGCTCTACCTCAACGGCGACGGCCTCGGCGCCCCGGCGATGGATGAGACCGGATCGCCCATCCAGATCGGCATGACGCTGGAGCGTTGGGGAAAGACCAAGGGCACGGCGATGGAGGGCGCGAAGGTCAGCGCGGCCAGGCGGAACCCCCGCCTTCAGCCGTTGCAGAAGACCGAAGTGAAGCCGCTGAAGATCGCCGACGGCACCGAGGTCGCTTTTCTCCGAGCGTTCTTTCGGAAGGACGGCAGGCGCAAGAGCCTGCAGATGAAGCTCTACGCCAAGGACGCCAACGGCACCGGGTGGGTGGTTTCGGCCTGGATCGTGACGGGGCTGAAGAGCAAGTTCATCGACTCGAACGAGCCGCTCGTCAAGGCCCTGCGGGCGCACATGACCTCGCTGTGCTTTGATGAGGCCAGGTTCAGCACGGCCGCCCTGGCGGCGGCGTATGGGATATCGCAGACCCAACCCTCGACGCGCAGCCGACCGGCGACGGCGCCCGCGCGGAAGTAGCCGACCACCGTTGCCGCAAACTCGCCGCTGTGCCGCCGAGGGCATCTCACGCTTGAGCCTATCGCGGCGCAGGAGCACATCGGCCTCGGGCGGCTACAGCTTCGCCACGGGGGTCAGCCTGCCGGTGCGGACGGACTTGGCCATCGCCTCCAGGACGGCGACGCGGGCGAGGATGGCCTTGTGGGGCACAGGCTCGGCGCCGGTCCGGAACATCCGGCAGAACCGCCGCGTGCTTCTCAGGTAGGGGTTGGGATCAGATTCGAGCCGCACCGAGAGGTTCCCGGCCTCGGCCGCCACCGAGAGCTGGAAGCCCGCGGAATGCCCCGCGAGGCAGTGCATGGACCCGATCAGGCCGCCCTTCCAGAACAGATTCGCCACCGCGCCCTTGCCGCGTTTGGGGCGGGCGACGCTCACGGCCGTCAGGTCTGGGCCGAGGAGCGTCAGCAGCGCGTCCACCTGGTGGATGCCGTAGAAGAAGATGCCGCCGTACTCCGAGGCGAGGTCGCACGGCCCGAAGCTGGCGACGGCGGAGGCGGCGCCGGCCTTGCGAACGCTCTTCTTGAACTCCGCGAAGCACTTCGACGTCGGGACGGAGCTGTAGGACGTCACGGCCACCTTCATCCGCCGCGCGCGGGCGAGGAACCTCTTGCCCTCGGCCAGGCGGTAACAGAAGGGCTTGTCGATGAACATCGGGAGCCTCGCGGCGAGGAAGGGCTCGGCGGCCGGAAGGTGATACTTGGCGTGGCGGTGGTCGATCATGACGGCGTCGATCTCGCCGATCATGTCGGCGGGGCACTTGACGATCTTCGGGATCTGCCCGGCCTCGGCGGATCTCTCCGCGAACTGCCTCGTCTCGCCCCAGATCGCCACCACCCGGAAGCCCGGTACGCTCTTGGCGACGTTAAGCGTCTTGGCGATGGCGACACTGTGGCTGTTCTCCGCTCCGACGATTCCGATTCGGATCATGCCTTGCTCCTGGCTCCTCCCGCCCACCGCAGTGGGCGGGTTTGGGCGGCCCGTCGAGGTTTCGACGCAATCCGCTCACTCTCTCGCGGCGAGCGCGCTGCACCCGGGGGCGTCCTCCTGCTTTCTCGCCATTTCCAGGATCCACTCGGGGATCTCGCCGCCGGCGTCCGCCATGGCGGCGCCGAACAGCCGCCGCACCACGTCGCGGTGGTCGTCGGCCACGTTGGACTGGAAGGGTTTTTCGGCCGACAGGTCGCGCAGCAGCACCCCGGTCCCGTCGGCCTTGCAGTTCATCCACCAGTTCTCGTCGATGACGGTGACGTTCGGCCCCCAGCCGACGGTGACGTGGTTGCGGATGGGCGTCCCGCCGTGGACCGCGGCGCCGTAGAAGCACCTGCCGTCGATCCCCTCGGGCGCTTCCACACCCGCGAAATCAAGTATTTGCGCGCCCAGATCGGTGTGCTGGATGAACAGGTCGCAGCGTTTCCCTGCCCCGATGCGGTCGGGGTGGCGGACCAGCAGCGGCACGTCGAAGACGCTCGTGTGGGAGGGGTACCCCCGCTTGCCCACGTACCCGCCGTCGCCGATGCTGTGCCCGTGATCGGTGGTCACGATCAGGATCGTGTCCTCCAGCATGCCCAGGGCGCGCAGGGTCTCGACCAGGTGCCCGAACCAGCGGTCGCACATCGTCGCCAGCCCGCTGTAGTTGGCCTGGGTGCGGCGGAGCAGGTCCGGGGACATCTCGTCCTCCCGGTAGCCGCTGATGACCTGCTCGGGGCCGTCGGAGCCGTCGTACATGCGGCGGTAGTGCTCGGGCACGAACCACGGCTCGTGCGGGTCGAAGCTCTCGACGGTGAGGAAGAACTTCTCCGCGTCGCGGTTCTGCTCCAGCCAGCGGGCCGACTCGATCAGCACCCGGGCGTTGAAGTAGTCCTCCTCACGCTGGCGCCCGTACATGTTCTTCAAGGCCGTGATGACGAACTGCCGCCGGTGCGGGGCGGCCCTCTCCAGCTCTTCCGGCAGGTACCGGCGGATGAGCTGCTCGGTCGGCTCCGGGCCGGAGCGCGAGGGGTCGATCTCCTGCCCGCGGAGGAAGGTCCACTGGTCAAACCCGCGCCAGTAGTTCTTCGAAGGCTTGAACATGTGGTAGACGTCGGCGACCAGGCCGGTGCGGTACCCGGCGGCCTTCAGCAGCTCGGCCAGCGTGTCCTGGTCCTCGGGGATCGGCCCCCAGCCCGGCGCGCCCACGAAGTCGCCCCGCAGCCGGAAGTCGCCCTTGTCGAACGGGTACACCCGCCGGGCGGTATACAGCGCCCGCCGCGTCGGCAGCGTCGGCAGCGACTCGGGGTACATGCGGTCGAACACCAGCGACTCTTCCGCCAGCGCGTCCAGGTGGGGCGTGGCCACCTCCCATTCAAACGGCGTCGGCCCGTAGCAGCCGATGCAGTCTCTCCGCAACGAATCGAAAACGACCAGCACAATGTTCATCACGTCTCCTTATCCGGACCATATGGCCTCCACGGGCGCGACAACCTTCACCAGGCGTGGAGCCGGCGCTCAGACGCCCGTCTGCCGGCGCGGGTCCAGGGCCTGGTCCAGTTCCTTCTCGCTCATCACGCCGCGGGCGAGGGCGACCTCGCGGATGGTCTTGCCGGTTTGGTGAGCGGCCTTTGCGATCTCCGCGGCGGCGTCGTAGCCGATCTTCGGCGCCAGGGCCGTCGCCAGCATCAGCGAGCGCTCCACGAGCTGCCGGCAGCGGGCCTCGTCGGCGGCCAGCCCGGCGATGCACCTGTCCTGGAAGACCTTCGCGGCATTCGTCAGCAAGTTTATGCTGCACAGCAGGTTGCAGGCGATCACCGGCCAGGCGGTGTGCATCTCCAGGACGCTGCCGACGCCGCCGGCGGCGGCGGCGGCGACCGCGGCGTCGTTGCCGATCACCTGGCAGGCGACCTGGATGACGGCCTCGGGGATGACCGGGTTGACCTTCCCGGGCATGATGCTGCTTCCGGGCTGGACGGGGGGGAGCAGAAGCTCGCCCAGCCCGCAGCGCGGGCCCGAGCCCAGCCAGCGGAGGTCGTTGGCGATCTTGGACAGGGCAATGGCCGCCGCGCGAAGGGCCCCCGAGGCCCGCATGGCCGCCGCGGGCACCGTATGGGCGGCGAAGTGGTTGGGCGCCTCCTTGAAGGGCAGTCGCGTCTGGCCGGCCAGGCGCCGGCAGACCTCCGCGGCGAAGCCCTCCGGGGCGTTCAGCCCCGTCCCCACGGCCGTGCCGCCGATGGCCAGGTCGCACAGGCCGGCGATGGCCACCTCCAGCGCCCCGACCGCGTCGCCCACCGCCGCCGCGTAGCCGGAGAACTCCTGCCCCAGGCGGATGGGCACCGCGTCCTGGAGGTGCGTCCGGGCGACCTTGACGATGTGGTCGAACTGCTCGGCCTTTTTCCTCAGGGCCGCCTGGAGCGACTTCCAGGCCGGGATCAGCTCGGTGTGGATGGCCAGGGCGGCGGCCACGTGCGTCGCCGACGGGATCACGTCGTTGGAGGACTGGCCGAGGTTGACGTGGTCGTTGGGGTGGACGGGCTTCTTGGAGCCGACCTCCCCGCCGAGGATCTGGATGGCCCGATTGGCAATGACCTCGTTGGCGTTCATGTGGGTGGAGGTCCCCGAGCCGCTCTGGAAGACGTCCACGACGAAGTGCTCGTCGAGCTTGCCGGCGGCGACCTCTTCGGCGGCGGCCATGATGGCGTCGGCGAGCGGGGCGTCCAGCCGGCCGGCCTCCTTGTGGGCCGCGGCCGCCGCGGACTTGATCATCCCCAGCGCGGCAAGGAACACCCGCGGCGGCCGCCAGCCGCTGATCGGGAAGTTCTCCGCCGCCCGCGCCGTCTGCGCGCCGTACAGGGCGCCTGCGGGCACCGACACCTCGCCGAGAGAATCCGTCTCCTTGCGGCGCTTGCTCATAACAGCCCCCTGTCTTTGATTGACTCGATGATGATCCTGCGCTTCTTTGGGGCCGGTTTGGTGGCCGGGGGCTTCTCCTTGACCGGCTTCTTGGCGAGCTTTCGGAGGCTTTCCAGCAGCCGCTTGGCGCGGACGGCCGCCTGGTCATCGCGGTGCTCGCGGACGAACCGCTCCAGCGTCTTGACCGCAGCAGCGGCATCGCCGAGGGCCTGATACTCCAGGGTCGCCTTCTGGTGGCAGGCAAGGCCGAGGTCGGGGCTGTCGGGGAAATCCCTGATGTAGCGGGAGTATTTCTCCACGGCGTCCTTTGGTTTCTTGGCGTGTGCGTCCAGTCGCCCCAGCGCCAACAGGGCCTTCCCGCCCACCTCCGCGTCCTTCGGCGCCATCTCCAGGGCCTTCTGAAGCTCCTTGCCGGCCTGCTTCGGCTTCCCCGCCAGCGCCTCGCCCTTCGCCAGGTGCAGCCGGGCACGCGTGACGCCCGCGGGAAGCTTCTTTTCTTTCAGCTTCAGCAGCTCGTCGATGTCCTTGACGGCGTGCGCGCGGGTGGACAGGGCGAGCCTGGCGCGGACGGCCCGCCAGCGGGCGGCGGGTCCGAACGGCTGGGAGGTCGCGGCCGCCCGGCAGTCCAGCGACTTCCGCAGCCGGCGGCGGAACGCCGACGCCGGGATGATGCACCCCGGCATGGCGTCCAGCAGCTCGCCGGCCGGGGTGAGCACCTGCGTCAGCGGCGTTTGCCCGGCCCGGGTCTTGGCGAAACGCTTTTTCTTCTCGGCGTCCGTGACGTTCAGCCTGCAGGCGGCGAAGGCGGCGAGGAACTTCCGCGTCTCCGGCTGTGAGAGGGTCATCTGCTCGAAGGCCTCACAGGCGGGCGCGGCCGGGTCGAAGTACACCACCAGCAACAGGCAATTGCGTTTCTTCGCCTCCCGGGCGGCGGGCTCGTAGGTCTCGTGCCACTGCACCAGCCGCTCGGCCGGGGCGCTGGCCGTGGCCGGGGCACTCGCCGAGGGCGGTTTGTCGGCCGGTCCGGCCGAGGCCGCCAGCCCCGCCAGCACGGCCGCCAGTGCCGATGTCGTCTTCGCCATGGGAGATACCCTCAATACCGGCAGCAAGAGGTGCATTATAGCCAATGCGCCCGGCAACGCCATCCTCGGCACGGGCCAGGTTGCAGGGGAGTCCGCGCCGGCTTACACTCCCATGCGGCATGAACCTGGTGGTTCGATACTTCCGGCTGCACCGGTGGCAGCGGCGGGTGCTGACGGTTTCGCTGGCGGCGATACTGGGGGTCCTGGCGGCGTGGGGCATGCGGCCGTGGCTGCGGGACCTGAAGATCATGCAGATGCTCGGCTCGGGCGACGCCCTGGAGCGGGCCCGGGGCATTCGCCGGGCGGTGAGCGTGGCGCGAGGGCGCCCGGAGCTTCTCGCCCGGCTGGAGCGGGCGCTGGGGGCCGCCGCCGATGAGAAGTTCGCCGCCGTCGCCGAGGTGCTCAGCCGGCTGGGGCGATTCGACACGCCCTGGCGGCGCGGCGAGCACCTCGACCGCTACCGCGCCATCGGCATGTCGGCCGCCGGCAGCGACGAGGGCAGCGTTCGCGTCCGGCAGGTATGGCTTCACAAGACCGTCCTCGACGGGCGCGACAACCGGCACGTCCGCAGGCTCCTGGCAGTGGCGTCTGCCGATTTGGCGCCGGAGGTGCGGGCGGGGTCGGCCGTCTTGGCCGCTCGGCTGGGAGACGACGAAGGCCTCCTGAAGCGGCTGCGCGACGGCCAGCCGGGCGTCCGCTCCGCCGCCGCCCTCGCCGCCGCCCTCGCCGGGCGGACCGCCCGAATCGCCACCATCGCCGCGGTCTTTCAGGATGCAAAGACCCACCCGGAGCGCGCCGCCGCCGCCTACGCCCTCGCCCGGCTGGGGCCGGAGAGATTCGCCCGCGACATCGCCGAGGCCGTCACCGCCGCCTGCGACGAGGGAGCCGACGGGCTGCTGGACCGGCTGCTGTGCGCCGCGCCGCTGCTGGGCAAGGAAGCCGCCGCCCCGGCCGTCCTCCACGTCCTCAACCGGTTCCGCCGGAGCAAACGCGCCCCGCCCGCCATGGCCTTGATCGCGGCCGGGAAGCTGGGCATCGAAGAGGCCCGCCCCTTCATCCCTGCCCTGATCGATGAGTTCATCGCCCGCAGGGACGAACTGACCATCGGCGACGCGGTGGTCCTGGCCGCCGCCGTTCGCGCCGCCGCCCGGCTCAAGATGCCCGCCGCGGTGCACACCAAGGTGATCGAAAAGCTCTGGTACCCGCCCGTCACGGAAGACGGGCGCATCTGGGACCCCAACCTGCCCGGGCAGAAACTCCTGCACCCGGGCACCACGCTTGCGATGCTGCTGAGCTGCGAGGCCCTGGGCGAGCTGGGGGGGGGCGAGGACGCGGGGGCGCTGGAGGTCCTTCGCCGGGCGTCGCGCGAGGCGGACAAGCCGATCCCCATGGCCTCGGCGGCGGCGGCCGTCGCCCTGTTCCAGCGCGTCGGGCTCCCCGAGGCCCGGGAGGCGCTGCGGACGGCGTGCGAGTCGCAGCGCTGGCTGGCGGGGGACTACGTCGCCTGGCGGGTGTCCAGGGCCGGCCGGTCCCAACAGGCCTTCCGGGCGGCGTCGGGCCTGTTTGCCCGGCACGAGTACGACAAGGCCGTACGCTCCGCCGGGGCGGGGCTGCTGGCGCTGCTCTCGGCGGGGACCGGGCGGGCGGGCGCGGCCCGGCGGGAGATCGAGGCCCGGCTGGCCGACCTGCCCGGTCACTACCGCAATTTCAGCACAGCCTTTCCGGTATCGGGACACC
>CAZNSB010000247.1:0-5852 GCA_964575155.1 uncultured Planctomycetaceae bacterium
CGTCGGCGTGGAAGGACCACCCGTCCGGGCCGTCGGACCAGGTGTTGCACCACTTGGTCGTCTCCTCGGTGTAGCCTGTGCCCTCGCCGAGGTAGTCGCTGACGACGGCCAGCGGCTTGGCGCGGGCCTGGACCAGGCGGACCTTCATTTCCTTCGGCGGCTTGGCGGTCAGGAGGAACTTCCCGTCCACCGCCTGGGGCGTGAGGGCCTCCAGGGCGTCGCCGTCGACGACCTCGCCGACGGCGGGGGCGTCCTCGGAGGCCAGCGGCCCGCACCAGAAGACGACCGACGCGGGGACCTCGGCGCGGTCTGCCAGCCGCTCGCCGCTGTCGGCGAAGCTCAGCCGGGCCGCCGGGCACTCCCACGCCAGGTGCATGATCCAGTCCTGGCACCGCGTCCTCCCGTCGGCCGGGTAGCTCACCAGCCGGGCCTCGGAAAGCTTCGCCTCGGCCAGGGCGTCCCGGGCGATCTCGGCGGCGGCCCGCTGGTGGGGGGTGTCGAACCAGCGCTCCTGCTCCCACAGGGCCACAAGCAGGTCCCAGTGGCGCCGGGGCTGGTGGGCCTGTGCGATCGCGTCGATCAGGGAATCGAGCATCGGGTTCTCCTTGTGCGCCCTTCCCGATCGTCTGTTTCGCCGCGCCCCGAAGGGAAGCGCTTAATCGGCGCGCTTCCGTTCGGGCGCGGTTCAACAAACTACGCGCTTCCCTTGGGGGCGCGGCTAAACGCTATGTGTAGACAACGTCGATGCGGGCGTCGGTTCCGGGTTTCAACTGTTCCGCGGGGATCAGCGAGGGGACTTCCTTCCCGTCGAGGCGGACGGAGGGCTTCGGCCCGCGCTTCAGGCGGGCGTGCACGCGGCAGCCGCGGAAGTCCTTCACCACGCGGTATTCGTCCCACGCGGTCGGGGGGCGCGGGTCGATCCGCAGCCCGTTGAAGTCAGCCAGCACGCCGGCGGCGGTCTCGATGCTGCGCCGGTACCACGCCAGCGAGCCGGTGAAGTTGCTGAACAGGTTCATCCCGTACGACGGGTGGGCCGGGCCCACGGCGAAGTTGGACTGCTGGTGCGGCGGCCCGGTGGCGATGTCGGGGACGAGGCAGCTCGACAGCGTCTTGGGCAGCTCCTCGTGCCACTTGTCGGACTTACCGGCCAGCACCAGGGCGTAGAGGTAGAACGACTCGCCGTGGGTGTACATGGCGGCGTTCTCGAACTGGCCCGGGAGGATGTCGGCGATCCGGCCGACGTGGGCGTGGCTGTCGGGCGTGTAGGGCGGGTCGAGGAGGATGTGGCCGACGGGCGTGGCGAGGGTCTCGACGGCCTTCCAGACCTGCCCTTCGCGTCCGGCGGCGGCGGCCACGCCGGACAGGATCGCCCAGGTGTTGACGTTCAGGTGGATCTTGCCCTCCTTGCAGCGGGCGGAGCCGATGGGCTCCCCCTCGGCGTTGATGGCGTAGATGTACCACTGCCCATCCCAGCCGTGGGCGTTGATCCGCCCGGTCAGCTCCCCGGCGACGCCGCGCAGCTTGCCGGCGTCGTCGCGGCGGCCGAGGAACTCCGCCAGCTCCGCCAGCAGCTTCGACTGGTACACGCACGCGCAGGACAGCCACACGCTCACCCCCTTCTCCCCGCCGATCCGCGAGAGCGAGTCGTTCCAGTCGCCGTAGCCGATCTTGCACAGCCCGTGGTAGCCGGTGTTCTCGTACAGCGACCGCAGCCCGGCGGCGGCGTGCTCGTACACCGTCCCGGCCTGCCGCCGGCTGGGCTGGAGGGTCTCCGGGTCCAGGTACGGCACGGGCTTCTCGAGGAAGGCCGTGTCCCCGCTCTCCTTGACGTACTTGACGAGGGTGTCGGCGATCCAACTGGGTGAGTCCTGGTACATTCGGAGGTCGTGCCCGGCGTGGGGGAAGACCTCGTACTGTCGGACGGCCCGCCCGTCGGGAAACTGGTAGCGCAGCGCCTCGCCCAGCCGGGCGCGGACGTAGGCCGGGTTGAAGTCCGCCAGCCCCAGCAGGTGCTGAATGATGTCGCGGTAGCCGATCTTGTCCAGCGCGTGACAGAAGCGGCTCTGGCTGCGCTGCTGGACCTTGCTCCAGACGTTGAAGTGGCGGTTGACGTGCAGGTCGGGCGTGTCGACGGCGCTGGCGAGGACGCGTCGGCGCCAGAGACCCGCCAGGCCCGCGCGGGATTCCTCGCAGCGGGCGAGGACCTCGGTGCGGACCTTTCGGATGTACTCGGCCCGCCGGCCGGCGTCGCCCTCGCAGCAGCCGTAGGCGATCCTCCCGGTCCGCCGCTCGCCGGGCGGGATCTCCATGCGGAACTGGGTTGCGGCGATGAGCCCGGCGGCCGGCTGGAGGCCGGGAGAGTTGAAGCATTCTCCGCGGGCGACGGCGGCCGGGATGGGGGCGCGCGGCGACCAGTTGTCGAAGACCTCGGACATCATGTCGTAGCCGGCGAACGCCGGCACCGAGGCCAGGAACGCCTGCCGGGGGTGCTTGCTGTTCTGGTCGTGGTTGACGAACACCAGGGCGCCTTCCTCGAGGAGCCCCTCGCAGGTCACCCGGGGGACGAAGTAGTAGAAGGGGAAGCTGTCCACGTTGACCCTCACGCGGGCAAACCAGGACAGCGCCCTCGGGCGGTGGGTCTCGTTGGCCAGCGTCACCTCCCAGACCTCCAGCGGCCAGTCCACGGGCACGTGGACGGTCAGCGAGCAGGTGAGCCCCTCCCGCCGGGCACGCAGCGTGAAGGTGTCCATGCCCTGGCGGCATTCGTAGTCGCTGTAGAGGTCTTCCTCGTAGCCGGGGATTGGGAACATCGGCCATGCCCCGTCGCCCTCGTGGACCCAGAAGCCGCGGACGTCCTGCGGCTCCGGTGCGGTGGGGACGTAGTTGGTGTCGAGGTGGCTGGTCATCCGCCCGCCCATGGCGCTGTCGAGGCAACTGAACCCCCCGCACGTGCCGTCCCAGAACGATCCCCACGCGTTCCGAAGGCGGTCGTGCCCGGAGGCCATCAGGTGGACGTAAGGCCGGGGGGGGCGGAGGGCGTGGATGACCACCTCGGAGGCCACCAGCATGCCCGACTCGTCGCGGGTGTCCTCGAAGCGGGAGTACCGCGTCCTCAGCGCCTCGACCTGCTCGGCGGTCAGGCCGGCGGCGACGTCCCTGCCCGCCCGGAGGTTCTCGCGACATTTGGCTGCCAGCTCGTCGGGGTCCATGGCTTCACCGCGGTTCCAGCCGCAGGGTCACGATCTTCTTCGGCGGCATCTTCAGTCGGATGGTGCCTTCCCGCTTGTGGCAGGCGGGGACGATGTCGGCGCCGGCCGGCGTCTTCTCATCGGCCAGGACCGCCCGGACAGCCCCGGCCGGGAAGCCCAGGGAAACTCCCGCCTCGATGGGGCGGTCCTCGGGATTGAACAGGCGGCAGATGACGGCGGCGCCGTCCTCGCTGCGTTTCAGCGCGGCCAGGGCAATGCTCGGCGGGGCGACGGTCAGGAAGGAATGCTCGGGCGGGAGGGCCTCGGGCGGGGGGGCGGCGCATCGGCCCGCCTGAGCGGCCAGCGGCCCAAGCAGGTAGTCTCGCGCCTCCGCCACCACCTCCGCCTCGCCCCAGAAGCCCCCGTGAGGGTACAGCGAGTACTCCAGCCGAGTCTCGCCCGGCATCTGGGAGTCCACCTGGTCGGGGTACTCGGCGATGCGGGCGAGGTTCCGCATCTGGAAGCACCGCATCAGCGTCAGGGCGACGGGGCGGTCGGGGCGGTCCAGCACCTCGTACTGGATCAGCCCCTTGTGAAGGACCGCCAGGCCGACCTTGCCGTCGCTGACGTCCACGAAGGTAATGGCCGGCTGCCTGCCGGTCATGGGCTCGCGCCACCCGGGCGTGGCCGGCACGTGGATGTCGCGGGCGACCACGTCGCAGGCGGTCTCGGCGTGTGACTGCTGGGCTTGGGTCAGCCCGGTGGGGAAGATCGCCCGCAGGAGGTGGTCGCGGGCGCGGTTGTCCACCGTGGTGGTCACGTCCACCCGCCGGCTGAGCTTCTGAAGCGTGTACACGGAGGCGATCGGGTTGTCCACGCACTCGGCGCTGCGCCTCTCGGTGTCGGACCACCCCGGCAGCGGCAGCACGATCTTCGTCCGGATCGACGCTGACAGCGGCCCGTCCTCGACGATCTCCACCTCGGCCCGGCAGTCGGTGGAAAGGACGGGCTGCTCCTTCCGGCTGTGCCGGCCCGTCCACGGGTCGCCGACCTCGGAGATGTCGTCGAAGTGGTTGAGCTGCCGAAACGCCCTGCCGGTGGCCTTGTGCACCAGGTCGATGGTCCCGTTGGGATTGCCCGAGACCCGCAGGAACTCATTCTCGATCGTCGCCGGACCGGTCGCCATCGAGCCCGGTCGCTGCCGGGGGGCCGCACCGGCCTCCACGCGATAGGTCCGGTAGCCCATCCCCCCAAGCCCCCGGGCCAGGAAAAACACCGTGTGCCGCCGCACGGGAAGCCGCAGCGGCAGCTCGCTCGGCCGCTGGAACGTGGCCTTGTCCTCGACGGCCGAGACCTCCTGGAACGGCAGGTCCTTTCCGTCCATGTCCGTCAGCCGGTAGCGCGTCACGCCCCACTCCAGGGGGAAATCGAGCGTCGCCCGGACGACCGCGTCGCGGTCGCGCGGGACGGGGTTGAAGGCGATCAGGAAGATGTCGCGCGGGCTTTCGGCCGAGGTGTCGATCCGCCGGACGATCTCCTCGAGCGCCCGCCGGCGGACGCCGCCGGCGAGGGTCTGGATCTTCTCGTTTCGCACGGCCGTCTCGTGGTTGATCCGGTCCATGCTCCCGCCGTTGAGCGAGTCGTGGGCCTGGTTGGCCAGCAGCAGCTTCCAGGCCCTTTCGAGGTAGAAGGCCGGGTACTCCCGCCCGAGCATCCATGCGATGGTGGCCCAGGGCTCGGCCCACCGGGTCAGGTCGATCTCGCTTCGGCGGTGGTCCTGGCGGACGTCCGGGCGGTTGCCCAGCACGGAGGGGTACAGGTCGGTCCAGACACCCTCGTCCAGGGTGTGGCGCATCTCCCCGGTCAGCACGTCCAGGGCCACGTCGTTGGTGACGACGTGCTCGCGGACCCGCCCGACGTACTCGGGGAGGCTGGAGTGGACGATGCTGCCGGTCCCCAGCCGACGGTTCGCCTCCTCGATGATGCGGACCTCGGCGGCGTCCGCCTCGACGCTGTCGTCGCACTGCATGGCCAGCCCGTAGGGGGTCCTGGTGCCGCGGATCTCCTCGCTGTCCAGCCGGGCGAGGCTGTCGGCGACGTTCTCGCCGAAGAACCCGCCCGCCGACTCCAGCACGTAGTAGCACGTGGTGGATCGCCCGTCGCACAGCCGAACCGGCAGCCCCCCGTCTTCCCAGTGGTGGGTCATCTTCGTGTTGTCGCGGTCGTGGACCACCGGGCGGTACACGAAGTAGAAGAAGTTCGCCCGGGCGTAATCCCCCAGCCTCAAGCCCAGCACCCGCGAGCCGTCCGGGCCCTCCCACCAGTACTCCGCGCTCGGGCAGACCCTTCGGTTGATGCCCCGGTAGAACATCGCGCTGTCGATGCCGAAGTTGCGGAGGATCTGCGGCATCTGCGAGGGCTGGCCGTACCCGGCCGGGGTGTACCCCACGTCCATCCGCCGCCCGAAGGCGGCGCAGACCTTCGCGCCGATCAGGAAGTTGCGGATCAGCGACTCGCCGTCGACCATGCTGACGGCGGGGAGCGTGTACCACGGCCCGATGAGGATGCGCCCCTCGCGGACGCGTTTCGCCAGCCGGTCGCGATTTTCCGGGCGGGCCTCGAGGTAGTCCTTGATCGCGGCGACGGCGTAGCTGCCGAGGTGCG
>CAZNSB010000247.1:5862-7680 GCA_964575155.1 uncultured Planctomycetaceae bacterium
GGGTCAGGGAGATCAAGTGGATCTTGTGTTTCAGCTTTGCCATGGCTCGCCTCGCACGGGTGCGTCGCCGCTTCGGGGAAAGCCTAGATTTTGTCCCCCCGCCCGTCAATTACAATCAGAAGCGCGCCGGCGCCGCCCGCGTGGATGTTGAGCTGGCCGGCGGCGCGGGCTATGCTGACCGGCCGGCGCCCGGCGGGACGCCGTGGATGCGACCGATGAAGATACTCAGACCTCCCGTGGTGTACGTCTCCGACCGGGCCAGGGCCGACGGCCGCTGCACGGCCCGGCTGGAGCGCATGATGCAGCGCATCGAGTGCGACCGGGTCGTAGACGTCACCGACGACGACATCGAGCGGCTCGTCCGGGAGAACCGCTGGGACCAGTCGCGGCGGCACACCGGCAGCCGCAAGGCCGGCGACCCGCCCGTCCTGTTCAACCGCTATCGCTGGCTCACCCCCCAGCAGGAGAAGGGGTACGCCGACCGCCACCGGCGGCGATACGCCGGGGGGCGCTACTACGCGCCGCACTTCTTCGGCTTTCAGGCCTTCACCTTTCGTGACCGGCTGGGCTCGGCCAGACAGAACATCGTCTGCCAGAGCGCCTGGGAGGTCCACAGCGTCACCGGGTGCCTCTTCAAGTGCGCCTACTGCTTTCTCGAGGACTTCCTCAACGTCATGCTCGACCTGGAGGAGTTCTCCGAGCACCTGGAGCGGCTGATCGACGAGAACCCCGCCCAGGCGCTGTACAAGTACGACAACCGCTCGGACATCCTTCCGCTGGAGCCGGAGTACGGCGTTTCCGAGATCCTCGTGCCGCTCTTCGCCCGCAAGGACGGCGCCTACCTCATGCACTACACCAAGAGCGACAACGTCGACCACCTGCTGGACATGGACCACCGCGGGCACACGATCGTCTGCTGGTCGCTTTCGGCATACACGCAGAGCCGGCTGATCGAGATCGACTCGGCCCCCATGGAGGACCGCATCCGCGCCGGGCGGCGGTGCCAGCAGGCGGGCTTCCCCGTCCGGTTCCGCCTCTCGCCCATCCTCCCCCTGAGGGACTGGCGCCAGGAGAACCGACAGATGATCCGCCTGCTGCTCTCGCAGGTCTCTCCCGACGTCATCAGCCTGCAGACCCTCAGCCGGTTCCCCGACTTCGCCATCTTTGAGCGCGTCTTCGACCCCGAGCTGTTCGATGCCCGCTTCGTCGACGCCATGCGCTCCCAGCCGGAGGAGGTCCGAGGCCGGCTCTACGGCCCGATCCCGCACGACCTGCGCAAGGAGATCTACCGCTTCTGCCTGGCGGAGATCCGCGCTATCGACCCCGGCGTGCCCGTCTCGATCTGCCTGGAGTCCGCCGAGATGTGGGACGACCTGGAGGCGGAGATGGGCGTCCGGCGCGATGCGTATCCCTGCTGCTGCGGCCCCCATTGCGTGCCGGGGCGGCTTTAGCCCGAAAAAAGCATTCACCGCCGAGAGCGCTGAGAGCGGAGAGAACGAAATCTTTTCTTGGAAAAGACCTTACGTCGCTTCATGGCCGACGACGGAACCACATTGGAGGTAGACAGTGTGTCGGTCCGACCTGCCCGCCATCGACATAGCTCGTGGATGGCGAGCGGGAAAGACGCAGAATCTCGTTGGAAGTGTTTGAAATAAAATAACCTCTGCGTTCTCCGCGTTCTCGGCGGTGAAATGTCCGGGTTAGGGCGGCCCCGGGCGGCGGGGGGGCGCTTTACTTCCAGATCCTGATGCGGTTCTTTCCCTTTGTGACGGCGAGCTGCCTGATCGTGACCAGGCCCCACTTGTCGGCCTCGACGCC
>CAZNSB010000248.1:0-7642 GCA_964575155.1 uncultured Planctomycetaceae bacterium
AGTCCAGTATCGCCCACCATTGTTTTTTTGTTAAGACCGGGGCAGCCTCAGCGGTTTAGTGAGGGACGCGGTGGTTGCGCGGGCTGGAATGCGGCCCGGCGTCCCCTGGCTGGTTGACAGAATCGGCTATTTTCGTATATTATTCTTGTCACGGCCAAGGCAACGTGTAGAATGCACATTGGCGATTACACCCTCAGAGGCTGGCGTCCTGAGGTTGAGTTGTTTTCCTTTTTGTGTTGAATAGGCTGGTCACGTAGGATCGATCTTCGGGGGGAAGGGAAAGGAAGAGATTCATGGCAAAGTCGAAGAAAATGAGTGCGTCGGTGAAGGCTGAACTGTCGGAGTGGGCGAGAGGCTTTTCGCTGATGTCCGATCCCACCCGGCTGGGAATCCTCAAGATGCTGGCCGCCGGTCCGAAGAACGTCACCGCCCTCTGTAACGCCCTTGGCCTGAAGCAGCCGACCATCAGCCATCATCTGGGGCTGTTGCGGATGGGACGCCTGGTCACCGGCACGCGCCAGGGCAAATCGGTGGTCTACACCACGGAGAAGCAGAACCTGAAGCAACTGGGCTCGGCTATCAACAAACTGACGCCTGGCAGGTAACGCCGCGTCAGGGCTGTCGCCTTTTCAGCACGGGCCGCTGGGTAAACGGTGCGGTTGGAGTGTGGGGTCGCTTTCGCGCGTGATGGATTGCGAGGTGGTGCGATCCCGTGCTGCGGCGCGGTGCAGCGGACCAAAGGGCGGTCACGCAAAGACTTCGGAAGTCCGCCCTTGGGGACGGCGAGAGCCGTCCCCTCTTTTTTCTTTACGCTGCTGGTCTGCGCCCGTAGGGTCGGGTTTCCCTTGTCCGCTCGCGTCGGCAACCGGGCGGACGGGTCGACCGGCCGGGAACCGGCTCCACATCGCCGGAAGAGTGTGCGCCACGCACGGAGGTCGTGGGGGTAGCGCGTCATGTTTGATCTTCGCGAGCGCGGGGCCACGCCTTGGGGTGAAATCCGCGGCGGCCTGGTCACCTTCCTCACGCTCTCCTACATCCTGTTCGTCCAGCCGGCGGTCCTCAGCGATGTCGGCATGCCGCGCAACGACGTCTTCGTCGCCACGTGCGTCTGCTCGGCGCTGGCCTGTTTCATGATGGCCTTTGCGGCCAACTACCCGTTCGCCCTCGCCCCGGCCATGGGGCACAACTTCTTCTTCGCCTACACGGTCTGCCTGACGATGGGGATCGCCTGGCCGGCGGCGCTGCTGGCGAACCTGATCGCGGGCGGCGCCTTTCTGGTCCTGAGTTTCGTCGGCCTCCGCGAGGCCGTCATGCGGGCCGTCCCCGATAACCTGAAGTACGCCATCGCGGTCGGCATTGGCCTGCTGATTGCCTTCTCCGGGCTCCAGTGGGGCGGCATCGTTCAGAACAGCCCGGCCACGCTCGTCCAGTTGGGACCCCTGACCAGCCCCGTGGTGCTCGTGTCGCTGGCGGGGGTGGCCGTGACCGCCGTGCTGCTGGTCCTGCGTGTGAAGGCGGCCATCCTCCTGGGGATTCTGGCCACGGCGGCACTGGCCCTGGGCATGAGCCACGCGGAGGACCTGGCCTACCACCCCGCCAACGGCCTGGAGGTGATCCCCGCTGCACGGGTGGGCGAGCGGGCCGGAGCGCTGGCTGCCGGGGCCGCCGACCCCGTCGAACCGGTCAGCCCGGAGCGCGTCCGGATGACCCTCGCCGAGTTGCCCGAGCGGTGGGACCTGCCCGCCTGGCCGTCCGAAACGCTCGGCGCCGCCGTCACGCGCGGCTGGGGCCTGCTGGCCGACCGTCCCTGGACGACGGTTGCCCTGGTCATCTTTATCTTTTTCTTCCTCGACATGTTCGACACGGTGGGCACGCTGATCGGCGTGGGCGAGCGGGCCGGGTTCCTGGACGAAAACGGGCATCTGCCCCGCGCCCGCGGGGCCCTGTTCGCCGACGCCGCGGGGACGGTGGCCGGCTCCCTCGTGGGTACGAGCACCATCACCACCTACATCGAGAGCGCGGCGGGGGTGGAGTCCGGCGCGCGAACCGGACTGGCCTCCGTCGTGACCGGCGTCTGCCTGCTGCTGGCGCTGCTCGTGCTGCCGCTCGTGCACGTCGTGGGGGCGGGCGCCGAGTTCGTCGCGGCCGACACGGGCGAGACCCTCCTCCAGGTAGCCCGCGGGACGGTCATGGTGGGCAGCGTCGCGAAGATCCGGTGGGGCGATTACACCGAGGCGATCCCGGCGTTCCTGGCCATCGTGATCATGCAGTTCAGTTTCTCGATCACCGACGGCATCGCGTGGGGCTTCATCTCGTATACGCTGCTGAAGGCCGTGACCCGCCGCTTCGGCGACCTGCACTGGCTCGTCGTCCTCTTCGCCGCCCTCTTCATCGCCCAGTACGCCGCCCGGGCCTGCCTGATGGGCGGATAGTACCGCTACGCTTCTTCCCGCGCGGCGGCTCTCCTGGGCCGCCGCGCACGGTCAAGAACGGGTGTCCAGAGCGCGGTGGGTCTCCGCACACGCCGCGCACACGCGGATTTGTCATTCTGAGGAGCCCGTACGGGCGACGGAGAATCTCGCCTTGCTGCTGTGCGCATGGCAAGGTTCTTCGGGCCCGGTCGTACGCCGCGACGTGTAGGCCGCGGCGTGCCGCGGCAACCGTGGGTTCAGGTAACTGTCCCGACCGGCTCCCGGCGCTGGTTTCGGAATGCCTTTCGGGGCCCCACGCTGCGCGGTAGAATGCGTGCAGATATTGGGTTGCTACCTCGTAGAGACTTACGGGCAGGAACCCGTGACGTGCGGCGGATTCTTTCGGGAAGGAGCAAACCATGTGGCGGCTTTCTGCCGTGGCGATGCTCGGGGCTGTGTGGCTGGCCGGACCCACAGGGACCCCGGCGGGGGGCCCGGTGTTGCGGGCCGCCCTTGGCAAGCACAGACGGACCGACTTTGCTCCCCTGGTCACGGTTCTGCTCGACTGGCCCACGCCGCCCGGGCGCGCCCTGTGGAAGTACAGCGACAGTCCGTTCTTCCAGGCGCTGGATGCCCTCGTCCGCCGGCAGGGACTCTTCTCGGGCGATTACATCGAGGGCAACACCGGCCGGGCTCAGATCCTGGGTGTCCAGGGCGAGGAACTGGTCCTCGCCGTGATGGGCCAAATTCCTCTGGGGTGTCCGGGCACGACCCTCCGTAGGTTTATCCTCCTCAAGAAGTCCGGAACCATCCTCGACACGGTCCAGTGCCTTGGCAACAGCCGCTACGGCGTGTATACCGACGACGTGACGGAGACGCCGGCCGCGGACGGGGCACGGATCATCGTACGCTTTCCGGGGGGCTGGCACAACTATCACAGAATCACCTATGCCGGAAAGACCTATCGGTTCCGCGAGGATGAGCGCAAGCAGGACCCCGAGTGGGACCGCAACGGCCTTTGCCGCATCGGGGTGGAGGATAAACGGCTCCGGGTCCTCTTTCCGCGCCTGTGGCCGAAGCCCGAAGGCGTCGGCCTGTCAATTCACCTCGTGAAACACTGGCCCGGCTCAAGCCGGGGCTCCATATGCGAGGGGGCCGAGAAGTACGTGCAGTTGTTCTCGGAGCGGGGTCCGGACCATACGCGGGCTTGGATGCCCAGCGAACTGCGGTGGGTCGAACTCGCGTGCCCACAGCCGCCGGAGGCCGTCACGGCCGAGCACGGCGGCCGGGAGTACCTTCTCGTGACAAACGTCCCCTGGTACACCATGAAGCCCCATTCCAGCGGGCCGGAGGGCAAGGCGTGGGGCCTGGAGCGTGTCCGCGTGACGCGAGACGACCGTGGCCGGCCCGCCGTCGGCTTCCGGTTCGACGCGGACGGCACCCGTCTGTTCCGGGAATTCCGGGAAGGTTGCGGAAACGGCGAGGCCGCCTTCGTCGTGGACGACAAGGGCCGAACGATCGCCTGCCTCGGCGACCTTTCCCCGGAACGCCTGCGCATCGAGGGCCTCTCTACGGACAAGGAGGCGACCGAATTGGCCGAGGCGCTTCGACGCGGGATGGTCGAGTAAGGTCGGACCGCTGTGGTATGCTGAAGAGGCGATGATGCGGGGAAACCCTCGAAACGGTTCCCGCTTCGAGACGGTGGACGAGCCGAACGAACGGGAGGTCTGCCATGAACGGCCGGTTTCGTCTTTGCGCCGCAGTCGTGCTGGGAACCGTGTGGCTGGCCGGACCGCCAGGAACCCCGGCGGAGCCGCCACAGCCCGAGGCGTCCGAAGCGTGGTTCAAGAACCACGCACTGGCCGAGGGTGCTCTCCAGCGGATTCTTTCGAACGGAGCCTTCTGGACGAAGCGGGCGCACAAAGAGGAACTCCTCGCGATGGCCGGGCAGGCCCCCGCCGAGGTGCCCATCGAGAAGATCCCGGAGACGTACGAGGCGATGGAGCGGCGGGTCGTCGAGACGCTCAGCGACAAGACGATCTGGATGGACCCCGATCGGCGGGACACGCTCATGGCGTGCCTCCGGGCGGCGGAGGTCCTGCGGTCGAAGAAGGCTGTGCCGATCCTGATTCGCCGCATCCACATCGGGCAGCACTGGTGGGGCACGCTCGATACGTCCGCCCCGCCGGAGGAGATGTACCCGGTGCAGCAGACGCTCCCTGCCATCGGCCGGCCGGCGGTTCAGCCGATCCTCGAAGCGATCAAAGACCTCCACCGGTTCGTGCCGGAGGTCCTACCGGTGCCTGATCCGGAAAACCCGGGCACGCTGGAACTCGTCCGAAGTCAGAGAATGGCCACGCTGTCCTACACGCTTCAGCGCATCTACGGCCTGCCGCCGCCGAAGGAATCGCCGTCGCCCGCGATAAGGCGGGAGGCGAGGCGCCTTGCGGCGGACCGTATCTGCTTCGAGATGGAGAGGAGCCGCGGCAAGGCCCGGGAAAACCTCCGCCGGGTCCTCGAAACGCCCGTTTCCAGCGGCCGGGACGAGGCCCCCCGCGATGCCGCGGCCGGGGAGGCGGACCGTGAGGGCCGGGCCCGGGCCCCCGCGGAGCCGCCACAGCCCGAGGCGTCCGAAGCGTGGTTCAAGAACCACGCACTGGCCGAGGGTGCTCTCCAGCGGATTCTTTCGAACGGAGCCTTCTGGACGAAGCGGGCGCACAAGGAGGAACTCCTCGCGTGCCTCCGTGCGGCCCGGACGCTCCGCTCTGCGGCGCTGGCGCCCGTCCTGGCCGATCACATCGACTACATTCCGGTCTATGACTGGAAAACCGAGATTTCGAAAGAGGCTAGACCCGGCAGTGAAGAGTGGAACAGACAGTTCAAACTGTGGGGCGAAGAGTACGCAAGATGGGCCGGGGCCGGTCGGCCCCTTGGTCCGCCGTTCGAGGAGCGGTATCCGGCCGCAGCCGCGTTGATCGCGATCAGCATGCCGGCCGTACCGGCCATCCTGGATCAGATGCGGCACCTGGATCTCCCACCATTGCCGGAGAAGAAGCCGTCGGAGGGGGTTTCCTCTGAGTACGTGACGGCCGTTGCCAAACGCAGGCCCGTTCAATACCGCGCCTCGCTCCTGGTGCGATGCCTGGTAGGCATCTATGACGCAGGCGGCCACGGTACAGGTATGGCCAAGCACAGGGTCCAACTCGAGGCTGAGAAGGCGACCGGCAAGGAGAAGGAGAATCTCCTGCGCTTTCTGGAAGAGGATTCAGGATTATTGCGATGGAATACTTGGCAACATAAGTACACGCTGCCGGTTGAAAGATAGCCGTGTCCGAGCCCTCCAGGAAGGTACAGATTCTCTGTCCGGAGTTGCCGACGAACTTGCTGCTTGTCAACAGGTGCAGCCCCGGCGACGTGCTGATGCTGACGGCAGCGGTTCGGGACCTGCACGCCGCATAGCGACGGTATTACTCCAGACTTGGATGAAACGGCTTTTGTGATTACCCGAGAAAGCTTCAGGGAGTGGGTCTGTGTGAAACTGAAAAACATGGCCTCAACAGTTGAGCCCGTGTTTCACGCGCCGGCCGACGAACCCCAAGGATCGCGCGCCTCCGATACGTACGAATGGCATCATGTAAGGTACCTTAAGCGGAATGAGCAGGGAGTGCTGGTTGAAGACAATGACGAGGTTTCGAATTGTGCGCCGAAGTTCGAGGGAACCGGCAACGGACAGATTGACGTCGCACTTCTCGCAGAAGCGGAGACCGAGGGCTTCACGGCGACTTACTCTACCTCCGGCAACAGCAAGAAGTGGACGCTGACAGGGACGTCCGGAGGATCCGTGGTCGATGAGAAGACGGGCGACGTACCACAAGGTACCGTCTGGACGCTGGCGCTGGGAACGAAGGTAAGGGTCACGATCACTCAAGGTTCGACGGCCTACGCGAACGGTGACCGGTACAGGTTCAGCGTATTCAAGACCACATCAACGGGGGGTAAGAAGAACGAGACCGACGAAGGGGCCCTGGACGTGACGGATGGCCCTTGATCGTTACGATAGCCTCTCAGAGAGAAAACGTACGACCCCTGTTCTTAAGGAGGTCCGACCATGAACGCCCTGTGCAGATGGGGAGGATTTGGCCTTTTCCTGCTGGGTGCCGCCCTTTTTGCGATAAGCCTGGCCTGGGGCCAGGGGCAATCCTCCACCGGCGTCATTGACGTCAGCCGGCCCGAGACGTGGGAGCGGACGGCCTCGGAAGCCCGCGGCCGTCTGGACCGTATCGTCGAGGCGCTGATCGACGTCGCCGAGGATGAAAAGAGTAGTGAGCAGGACCGAGTCAAGGCAATCGGCTTGCTGGGCGAAATTGGCAACAAGGAGAGCCTCGACTTTCTGGTTTCGAAAGTACTCCTCCGGGTAAATCTGTTCAGGATAGGTCCCTCGGAAGATGAACTGAGAAACTTTCCCTGCATGTACGCCATGAAACAAATGGGAAAGGACTGGGCGGTGGCGCAGGCGGTTCTGAGGTCCTTTGACCAGCCTAAGAGCGAAATTGAGATCGCATTTTTGAATCGGCACTTCGTCGACATCATGAGGCCGTACGTGGCGGCCGGGATTGTGACGCTCGAACTGTACAAAGAACCCACCGGTCACCGCAAGAAGAACCTGACGGAACTCAAGAAAAGGCTCAAGACCCTCTACCCTCAGGTGTGGCCCGATGAGGATTCGGGGTGAGAAGGCCGGACAAGGTAGCGTTGGAGCCTCCGCGCACTGGGGAGTACGATCATCGGTGAGGCCTACAGCCCCAGCACGTCGGCCATGCTGTACAGGCCGGGGCCGCGGTCGGCGATCCAGCGGACGGCCCGCAGGGCGCCGTGTGCGAAGGTGTCGCGGCTGTGGGCCACGTGCTTCAGTTCCAGCCGCTCACCGACGGCCGTGTAGTAGATAATGTGCTCGCCGACGATGTCGCCGCCGCGGACGGCGTGGAGGCCGATCTCGCCCTCCTTGCGCGGCGGATGGCCGGGACCCCGCCCGTGGACGGCTGCGTCCTCCAGGTTCCGCCCGGTGGCCTCGGCGATTTCCTCGGCGATCTTCAGCGCGGTGCCCGACGGCGCGTCCTTCTTGAACCGGTGGTGGGCCTCCACGATCTCGATGTCGTAGGCGTCACCGAGGGTGCGCGCCAGTTCCGCCGCCGTGTGAAACAGCACGTTCACGCCCACGCTCATGTTCGGGG
>CAZNSB010000249.1:0-7639 GCA_964575155.1 uncultured Planctomycetaceae bacterium
TTGCGGCTGTGCCTACATAGGGAGCAAGCCATGGGAAATAGAAAGGTGGCGCATGGGTGGGTGGCGTGTGCGCTGATGCTGTGCGTGGCCTGTGCGATGGCGGCGGCGCAGGAGACGGCGACGCGGCCGGCGGGGCCGGCGAAGATCTACGTGCCCTACGAGAAGCTCAAGGGGGTCTTCGAGTCGGAGAAGCAGGGCGTCTTCCTGCCGTACGCGCAGTTCCGCAGGCTGTGGCAGGCGGCCCGGGGGGCCCCCGCCGGGGTGGCGGGCGCGCCCGTGCCCTACCTGATCTCCACCGCCCGCTTCGAAGGAAAGGTCGGGGCGGAGCTGGCGGCCATGCAGATGGAGCTCACCGTGGACGTGCTGGCCGAGGGGTGGGTGGAGGTGCCCATCGGGCTGGGCGAGGTGGCGGTGGCGAAGGCGGCCTTCGCCGAGGCCGGGGCCGGGCAGGTCCGCCCGCTGCTGCGCGTCGTCGGGGGCCAGTACCGGCTGGTGACGAAGGGCACGGGGCGGTACGTCCTGAAGGTGGACTTCGTCCGCCAGTTGATCGCCAAGCCGGGGCTGAACGTGCTCCGCTTCCGCACCCCCGCCGCCGCCATCAGCACGCTGGAGCTGGTGATCCCCGAGGAGAATATGAAGGTGGACGTCAAGCCGATGCTGGCGGCCACCACCTCGCAGGTGGACGCCGAGGGCAAGAAGTCGACGCGGCTTCAGGCGTTCCTGGGCTCGGCGGAGTCCGTCGAGCTGAGCTGGAAGCCGAAGACCCAGGCCGCCGCCGAGCTGGCGGCGGTGGTCATCGCCGAGCAGCTCCAGCACATCGACGTGGCCGAGGCCCTGATCCGCCACGAGGTGAGCTTCCGCTACGACATCCGCCGCCGCGGCGTGGACGCCTTCACCATCCAGCTTCCCGGCAACTTCCGCGTCATCTCGGTGGCCGGGGCGAACATCAGCAAGTGGGACATCCCCGCCCGCCCCGGCGGGCCCGGGCCGCAAACCCTCCAGGTCAAGCTCTTCTCCCCCGCCAAGGACCAGTACGCCCTGACGGTGAAGATGGAGCGGTTCCTGAAGGAGGCCGCCGCCCAGGTCGTCCTGACGCCGGTCGTGACGCAGCAGGTGCTGCGGCGGACGGGGCTGATCGCCGTCACCCACTCGCCGCGGCGGTCGGTGGAGCTGCGCGAGGCGAAGGCGCTGGCGCGGGTGGACACCGGGCGGCTGCCGGCAAACCTGCGGAAGCGACCGGGGGTGACCGCCTGGCGGTTCATCACCGCCGACTACGGCGGGAAGCTGGCCATCGCCTCGGTGGCCCCGCGGATCACCGCCAACCACTACTGGGCGTTGGGGATCGGCAGCAGCCGGCTGGAGCTCCGCGGCAACCTGAGCTACCAGGTCGAGCGCGCCGGGGTCTTCCAACTGTCGCTGAACCTTCCCGAGCGGTGGCGGGTGGTGTCGATGGGCCCGGCGAAGCTGGTGGACGACCACCAGTTCGCGGGGAAAGGGCCGCAGCGCAAGCTCAACATCCTGCTGAAGCGAGAAATGACCGGCGGGATCCAGCTCAAGCTGACCGCCAACGCGGTCAGGCCGGCCGAGGACGCCCCCGTCGACTTCGCCCTCCCCCTGCCCGACGCCGAGAACCTCCGCCTGTACAATGGGGAGCTGATGGTCTACCTCCACGAGCGCCTCCGCGCCGAGGTGGAGGCGCTGCGGCAATTCCAGCCCAAGCCCCTCGCCCGGGCCAACCGATGGGCCTCCATCGCCCCGTTCTCGCCGGCGATGGCCTTCGAGTTCCGCTCGGTGGATGCGAGCAAGCCGGCGGGGGCCAGATTCAAGATCGCGGTCAAGCCCACGCAGGTCTCTGCCGAGGTGCACCGGCTGGTGGACATCCAGCCGGGGTCGGTGCGGGAGGAGGCGATCGTCGCCTACCACGTCCGGTACGCGGCGGTGGACACGTTCTATCTGAAGATGCCGGCGGCCCTGGCCGACGCGGAGGTGCAGATCGCCGGCGACCCCGACCCCGCCAGGCCGAGGATCAAGGAAAAGCCCCGCATCGACGCCCTGCCCGCCGATCAGCGGGCGAAGGCCCCGCCCACGCAGCCGGCGGCGAGCGCCCCGGCGTCGAAGTGGGCGTACTACAAGATCGTGCTTCAGTTGCCCGTGCTGGGCCGGTACCGGGTTCGCGTGACGGCGCGTCGTTCGTTCCAGGCCGGCGGGGCCGACGAGCCGACGCCCGTCGTGGTGCATCCGATCCTCGCGGCGGGGAGGCTTGCCGACCAGCGCGGGCAGATCGCGGTGGCCAAGGCCGACACGCTGGCGGTGCTGTCGCCGGCGGCGGAGAACCTGACCCCCGCCGATCCGGGCAGCGCCGCCGACCTGCCGCATGAGCCCCACCGAAGACTCGCCGCCCTGGCCTTCAAGTACGGCGCCCCGCCGTTCGCGCTGTCGCTGCCGGTCGTCACGCAGAAAGAGGCGGCCGTGATCACCACCATGGTCACCGGCGCGATGATCGAGCAGGTGCTCGCCCCCGACGGCATGCTCAACACCCGCGCGGTCTACCTGCTCGCCACCAGCCGGGGAGACCGCCTGGCCATTACCCTGCCGCCCGGGGCCACGCCGTATCAGTTCCTGCTCAACGGGCAGGAGGCGGCGGTGGAGGCGGCGCCGGCGGGCAAGCGGATCGTTCGGCTGCCGCCTTCGGCGGGCCAGGTGGGTCGGTTCGTGCTGGAGGTCTCTTACGGGGTGGCGGGCGCGAGGGCGGGCGCCCTGGGCGCGCCGACCCTGCCGGAGGAGATCCCGTTCCAGCAGACGCTGTGGCGGGTGTGGCTGCCGGAAGAGGACTACGTGCTGGGTCATGACCGCCGCTTCTCGCGGATCGACCGGTACCAGGCGGAGCAGTTGCTGGGGGAGCTGGCGGCGGGCCAGCCCGCCCCGGTCCGCTTCGGTCGGGAGCGCGAGGGGCAAGCGCTGCACTTCGTCCGCCAAGGCGCGCCCGGGGAGCTGTCGGTGCTCCTGGCCGACAAGCGGTGGTTCAGCGTCATCGTCTGGGCCGCCGTCCTGGCCGCGGGCGCGGCGATGCTGAAGCTGCGGTGGTTCCACCGCTGCGTGGTGGTGCTGGCGGCGGCGGCCGCGGGGCTGGGGGTGGGTCTTTTCTCGCCGCTGCTGTCGGCGAGGCTGGCGCTGACGGCGTCGCCGGCGGCGGCGCTTGTGTTGCTGCTGTGGGTGGCGCAGTGGCTGTTCGTGGCGGTTCCGGGGCGTCTGGAGGCCCGGCGGAGGGCCCGGGCGTCGGCCGCGGCCGCCGGGGCGCCGCCGCCCCCGCCCTCGGAGCCCGCGCCCCAGGCCCCCGACGCCGAACAGCCCCCTCAACAGCCCGGCCAGGAGCAGGCCGGGGAAGGAGCCTGACGCCATGAAAGACCACACTGGCTGGCTGATCCTCCTGGGCCCCTTCGTCCTCGCCGCCGGCGCCGCCGCCCAGCAGGGCCGGGAGAGCCCGGCGAGGATCTACGTCCCCTACCGCGACCTGGCGGCGGTGATCGACCCCGCCGGAAAGGCCGTCCTCATGGACCGCAGCGAGTTCGCCAGGCTGCTGGAGCGGGCGGGCGCCGCCGCCCGCGCCGCCGCCAGCATGGACCTCGGGCAGGTCACCCGCGCCGAGTACGCCGCCACCGTGGTCGGCGAGAGACTCGCGCTCTCCGGCGAGCTAGCCGTGGCCTCCCTCAGCGACGGGCCCGTGGCCGTCGACTTCCACTTCGCCCAGGTCGCCCTGACGGACGCCCGCCTGGACGGCCGGCCGGCGCCTTTGGGCTACGACGGCGGACGCCTGGTGCTGATCGTGACGGGCAAGGGCCCGCACAAGGTGACGCTGTCGGCGTCGGCGGCGGTGAAGGAGCTCGCCGGCGGGGGCGTGCAGTTCGGGATGGCCCTGCCGGCGGCCGCCGCCGCCACCATGAAGCTCGATGTCCCCGGCGACCTGGAGATCCACGCGACGGTGCCGGCCTCGGCCCCAAGCTACGACAGGCAGGCCGACCGCTCCACCGTCGAGCTGACCCTGGGCGGGCAGGCGGCGCTGACGGTGGTGCTGCTGGGCAACGGCCGGCAGGAAGACGAAAGCGCCATCCTGCTGGGGGAATCGGCCACGACGATCCGGCTGAGCCGGGCCCACCAGGTCCTCGACTCCGTCCAGACGGTCCAGGTGCTCCGCCGGGGGGTCCGCGAGCTCGCCTTCGACCTGCCGGCGGCGTGGACCGTCACCGACGTGAGCTGCCCGAACCTGGTGCGTTGGTCGGTCGCCCCCGAGCCCAACGGGCTGAAGGTCCTGCGTGTCCGGCTTCGTTCGGCGGCGCGCGGCACGCACGCGTTGCACATCCGGGCGAGCGCGGCCCGGGGCGTCGGAACGTCGTGGCGGAGCCCGCGGGTGTCCCTGAAGGGCGCCGCCTTCCAGCGCGGGTTCCTGCTGGTGGACACCGGAGGGGAACTGCGGGTCCGCGGGCAGAGGCTCTCGGACGCCCGGCAGGAGGACATCTCGTCGGCGCGGGTGATTCCGGGGCTGCTGGCGGCCGCCGCCGGGAGGCTGTTCCACCACTGGGGCGACCGCTTCTCGGCCGAGCTGGACCTCGCCCACGTCGCCGGTCGCACCGAGAGCCAGGAACGCCAGGGGCTCATCGTGGCCCCCGAGCAGTTGACGCTGATCGGCGAGTTCGAGATCACCGCCGTCGGGCGGGAGCTGTTCGACATGCACTTCGAGCTGCCCCCCGAGGCGTCGGGGTGGGGGCTGGACAGGGTGCAGGTCAACGCCCGCCAAACGGGCTTCGAGTACCGCCTCGCCGAGCAGGACGGAAAGCGGACGCTGCGGATCGAGCTGGCCCGCCCCGTCCGACCCGAGGCCATCGCCACCGTCCGCATCGCCCTCCGCCGCGTGCCGCCCGCCTGGGACTGGCCGCCCGACGCCCCGCCGCGAAAGGTCCGCTTCACGCCGATCCGCTCCACCGCCGACGCCGTCTCCGGGCTGCTGTGGATCTCCCCGCGGAAAGACCTCGACGTGACGCCCGCCCCCCCCCCGCCGGAGCTCAGGGAGGTCACCGTAGGCAAGATGGCCCCGCTGGGCCTGGACGCGGCCGTGCACGCAGCCTACCGCTACGAGCGCCCCCTCGCCGCACCCATCGTCCTCGACGTCACCCGCCGCCGCGGGCGCATCTCCGCCGAGGCCGTCGGCCTCGTCACCGCCCGACCCGCCAGGCTGCTGGGCGACTGGCGGATCCGCTACACCGTCTCCCGGGCCCGCGCGCGGACGCTCCGCCTGCTCGCCGCCGAGCAGCTCGGGCGGAAGCTGAAGATCGACGTCGTCGGGCGGCGATTGGCGAGCAAGACCATCGTTCCCGCGCCCGCCGCCGCGCCCGAGGGCTTCGCCCTCTGGGAGCTGAAGCTCGATGAGGAGGCGTTCGGCGACGTGGACCTTCGCGTCCACTACGAGCGCCCGCTGCCCGGCGGCGACTTCGCGGCGCCGCTGATCCGCCCCTTCGGCGCCGACCAGAACGTCGAGATGGTGGCCGTCCAGGCCTCCGAGGAGCTGGCGGTCGAGGTCTCCGCCGACGGGGCCAGGGGCATCGACGCGGCGGAGCTGCCGGCGCTGCCGGTGGGAGCCCGGCGGCTGCTGGCGGCGTACCGGCTGGAGTCGCCGACGACGGAGGCCGGCCGGAAGGCGGCGGTTCGGCTAAGGACCACGCTTCACGCCGGCTGCGCCGTGCCAGCGGCGATGGTGACCTCGGCCGACCTGACGACGTATTTGGGCCCGGCCGGCGAGCAGCGGACGGAGGCCCGGCTGCGGATCGCGAACGCGGGGATGCAGTTTCTGACCTTTCAGTTGCCGGCGGGCGCGGAGCTGTGGTCGGTGAGCGTTTCCGGCCGACAGTCGAAGCCGAAGCGCGGCCCGGGCGGCGGGTATCTGGTTTCTCTGCCGCGGACGGCCGGCGGCGCGGAGGTGCGGATCGTTTACGCCTGGGCGAGCGGGCAGGGCGGCCCGGGACGGGTCCGCGTGGGGGCCCTGGTCCTGCCGGGGCTGGAGATCAACAACCTCCGGTGGAAGGTCCACCCCCCGCCGGGCTGCCGCATCACCTCCCAGCACACGCGCCTGGCCACCCGCGATCTCGTCCGCCCCACGCCGGCGTACCTTCGGCTCTTCGACGCCGTCAGTGATCTCTTCGCCGTCCAGGGCATGTTCGTCATGTCGGCCGGTAGGGACATGAGGATGGCCAGGAGCTCCGTCTGCCAGGCAAACCTCCACGCCATCGGCAAGGCGGTCCGGCTGTACGCCGCCGAGAACAACGGCAGGTATCCCGATTCGCTGGACCGGCTGGTGGACGCCGGGACGCTGCCGCCCCAGGCCCTGCTGGACACCAACGACCGGCGGATCGAGTACTTCCGCCCCCCCGCCGACGCCGGCGGCCAGACCCTCCTCGCCCGCACGTCCGTGGTCAACGGGCGGCGGGGGCTGCTGCACGCCGACGGCTCGGTCCAATGGCTGGCACACGAGCCGGAAAGGGCGCTGGTCTTCGCGGCGCCAGAAACCCGGGACGAGCCGGCGGCGGCCGAGGCGCCGCCGCCCGCCCCCGCGACCCGGCCGGCGCGCCACGACAAGCGCGCCCTGCCCAAGAAGCAGACCGTCAAAGGCCTGACGGGCCATTGGGTCGCCGGACGCCACACCCTCCCGGTGACGCTGATCCCGCCCGCCGGGGCGGGCCCGCCGGTGAGCTTCACCGCCCTCGGCCGGGCCGAGCCGGTCATCGGGCTGACCAGCGAGTCGAGCATGTCCGCCTGCGCCGCGCTGGGGTTTTTCCTCGCGGCCGCGGCCGGGTTTGTGCTGCTGAAGCTTTCGGCCTGGCGCCGGTGCCTCTACGTCGTCGGCGTCCTGGCCGTGGCAACGCTGCTGGCGATCTGGTGGCCGGGGGCGACCTACTTCGCCAACGGCGCCTTTGCCGCGGCGGCCTGCCTGGTGCCGTTCTACCTGGCGGTCGGCCTTCTGCGATGGATTGTCCGCAAGACCGTCCGCCGGGGCGGGGTCCCCGCGCCGGCCGCCGCCGCCGTGGCGATCGCCGTCCTCTGCCTGGCCGCGACCGCGGCACCGGGCGGAGGAAAACGCACCCCGAAGCCGACCGCCGCCGCCCCGGCGCCGGCGATCATTCCCTACGAAGGCGATCCGGCCCGGGCGGACGAGTCGGCGAAGGTGCTGCTGCCGTACGGGCGTTACGTGCGGCTGTGGAACCAGGCGCATCCGGACCAAAAGATCGAGGTCCCCGCCCCCGCCGGCGGGGTCTCGCTGGCCGACGTCCGCTACGTGGCAACCTTCCAGGGCGAGCGGATGAACGTGGTGCTGACCATGCAGGTCAAGACGCTGGGGAGGGGGTGGGTGGCCCTGCCGATGGCGATTTCCGGCCTAGCCGTCACCCGGGCGACGCTGGCGGGTGAGCCCGCCCGGCTCCAGGTCGGCCCGAAGGGAATGGTGCTGATGCTGCCGGGGGGCGCTTCCGGCGTGCTGCGGCTGGAGGCGGTGACCACGCCGAAGGTTCTCGGGCGGCGGGGAAGCGTGGTGCTGGGCCTCCCGCCCCTGCCCGGGGCGGTCATGACCGTCCGCCTGCCCGCCGCCGACCTGGAG
>CAZNSB010000250.1:0-1796 GCA_964575155.1 uncultured Planctomycetaceae bacterium
CGCTGACACTGCGCCCCCAGGTGACCGGGAACGTGGAGTTCTTCGAGTATGCCATTGACCGGACGGTGGACACGGACGCCACCACCCCCACCGAGACCCGGAGTGGAATCGTCCAGGTGCCCCAGATCGAGGTCCAGGAGCTGGAGTGCACCGTCTCTGTGCCGGACGGCGGCACGCTCCTGTTGGGCGGGCAGAAGCTGGCCGGCGAGAGGGAGCGCGAAATGGGCGTTCCGATTCTCTCGAAGATCCCCATCATCAACCGGATGTTCACCAACAAGGTGCTGATCCGCGACGATGAGACCTTGCTGATCCTGGTCAAACCCAAGATCATCATCCAGCGCGAGTATGAGGAAAGGGCATTCCCGTAGGGCCCGGTTTTGCCGCCGACCATTGCCGCCCCGCCCCATCGGGCGGGGCGTTTTTTCAGGCGGGCCAGACGCAGCAGGCGCTGACGCCCGCGATGTTTTCTGCTAGGATGGAAGGGGAGAGCATGGCTGGACGGAAGTGCATCTTGGCCCTGGCGCTGGGCGGGGCGGTGCTCTGCGGGCGGCTTTCGGCGGGCCCGTCTCCCCGACCGGCGGCGCCGAAGCCGGCCACACGTCCGGCGGCCGCGGACGGAAAGCCCGTGCTCCACCGGGCGAAGAGGCAGGTGATCCTCCCCGCCGTCGTCCAGTTGCAGAAGGGCACGCTGGAGTTCCTGCTGTGCGTCAAGGGCGCCAAGGACCATGAAACGCTGCTGGTGACCAAGGTGCCGCCTTCGGCGCTTCACGCGTCGCTTCTGGCGCTGGGTGTGATGCCCGGCCGGCCGGGGCGATGGACGACCCCGCCGGGAGGCCAGCCCGTCTTTGAGCCTGCGAAGGGCGCCCGGCTTGACGTCACGCTGCGGTGGAAGGACCCCAAGGGCCGGGCCCGGGAGATGCCTGCGCGCCAGTGGCTACTCGCGGCCGGGAAGGAAACCAGGCCCTCTGACGTGCGGTGGGTCTTCGTTGGGTCCGACTTCCTGGATGATGGGCGCTACTGGGCCGATGTGGAGGGCCTGCACATCTCCGTCGCCAACTTCGCCGCCAGCGTCGTTGACGTGCCTTTCAAGAGCTCCGCCGAGAACGCGTTCCTCGAGTTCGCCTGCAACGACAAGGCGGTTCCTGCCAAGGGCACTCCTGTGCAGGTGGTCATCACGGTGCCCAAGGGCGAGGAAAAGGCACCCGTTGCGCGAGTCAGCTTTACGGTGGATCGGTTCGGGCGGATTGAGCTTGATGGCCGGGCCGTCGCGCCCGAGGACGTCGGCCAGGCCGTCAAGAAGTTCCTTTCCCAGCATGCCAAGGGTGTGGCGGATGTGCGCGTGGACCCCCGGGCGCTGGTGTATGACCGCGACCGGCTGAAAGCCCTCCTCGACGACGCCGGGCTGACCGACGTGACTTGGCGCACCCGCGCTCTGACCGCCGAGGTCCTGCCCCGCACGTCCGAACAGGCGACCAAGGCCATCGCCTGGTGGAAGCGGCAGTTCGCCAGGGCGCAGGACCTCATCGTGGACCCGGCCGAGGACGCCGAAGCGCTGCTGAAGCACATCCAGCGGCGGCGCAAGCAGGTCGAAGCCCTTTCCGAGCTGTGGGGTGACTACGCCGTCCAGTTGCGGACCCTCCTGGCCAAGCACCGCAGGAAAGCTGGCTCCGCCGAGCCAGAGAAACCGTGACCGCCGAGCCCCCTCATCACTCCGGTGCTCCCCGAGGGACGGTTTGGCCCGGTCTGCTCCGCCGCAACCTGCGGGCGATGCTTGCGGCGGCAGGGCTGACCGTCCT
>CAZNSB010000250.1:1806-7638 GCA_964575155.1 uncultured Planctomycetaceae bacterium
GCTGGGCTCGCTGTTGTGGGTGGTCGTGGCTGCGCCCGTGTTCGCCGCCGGAGGGCGGTCGCTGCCCGACGGGCTGCTCCGCGGCGGGGCGGGCATCGACGGCAGCATGGTAGTGCTTGTGGTTCTGGTGGTGGCTGGCGATGCGCTCCGGCCGCTGGGGGCCGTCAAGATATACCTGCTCTGGTGTGCCGTGGCGCTCGCCGCGTGCGCGGTGGCACAACAGGCGCGTCGGGCAGATCGCCGCGGCATTCTGGCCACGGCCGCCGTGGCCGCCGTGCTGACGGTCTCTGCCGGACCGTTCTGGACCAATGGGATGATCCTGGCTGCGGACGGGCAGGGGCGCGAGCGGGGCGCCCTCCTGGTGATCGCGTGCAACCCCGTGTATGCCACCGCCGGCTGCCTGGCCGATGACGTCAAGTTCGTGTGGAACGAAAGGCGCATCCTCTATGAGTTCACCGTGCTGGGGCGGGACGTGCCGCTGGCGACGGCGCGCTGGCACGTCAGTCTCGCAGTCTACGCCGTCCTCGCCGTCGGGCTGTGGGTGGCGGCCTGCCTGCGGCGCGCTACCGGGCCGGCCGGGACTTGAGAAAGGCCTCCAATTCCTCCCGACGGGGCAGGGCGGGGATCGCCCCCGGGCGGGTGGTCGCCAGGGCCCCGGCGGCATTGGCGCGCCCGACGATCCGGCGCAGGGCCGCTTCGTCCAGATCCGCAGGGGCGCCGCCGCCGGCCCGCACCGCCAGAAGGTCCACCAGGAGTGAGCCGACGAAGGCGTCCCCGGCTCCCGTGAACTCCACCGGTTCCACTGCGAGGGCCTCGACGTGCCCGCGGGTGCTGTTCGTGGCGAAACTCGCACCGTCGCCCCCCTCGCTGCGGATCACCACCTCTATGCCCGCATCGAGAAGCTGGCGCGCGCCTTGGTGAAAGTCCTTGCTTCCCACGGCGAACTCCCATTCCTCCTGAGATATCTTCACGACCGTCGCTCCGGAAAAGCCTTCCCGTATGCGATCGCGGGCGTCCTGGGCGCCCCCCCACAGCCGCGGGCGGTAGTTCGGATCGTAGCTGACCAGCAGGCCCTTCTCGGCTGCCGCCGCCCGCGCCTTGTCGGTGGCCGCCCGGGCTGCCGGGTCGATCCGGCTGATGGAACCGAAATGCAGTGCCGCCGCTGACGCCACGTACGATTCATCGATCAGGTCCTGGGTCAGGGGGGCCAGTCCGGCGTCGTGGTAGAAGAAGAAATCCCCGGCCCCGTCCGACCGCACCGCCACGAAGGCCAGGGGCGTTTTCACTCCCGGGAGTTTTGCCAGGCCGGTCGTCTCCACGCCCTCGCCGGCCAGAGCGCCGGCCAGGAACGCGCCGAAGGGGTCATCCCCGACCGCCCCCACAAACCCGGCCTGGGCCCCCAGCCGCTGGGCGGCCACCGCAACGTTTGCCGGCGCGCCCCCCGGCGCCTTCGTAAAGCCGGGGGCCTCCCCGACCGGGACGTCCACTGCCGTCGAGCAGAAGTCAATCAGCAACTCGCCCAGGCAGATCAGCTCGGGCATGATGGCCGCCCCTTTCCGGCGCTGAGCCATTGGCTCAGCCGCCTTGCGAATTCCCTGCTGGCCCGGCCGCGGTGAGAGATCTCATTCTTCTTCTCCGGCGGAAGCTGCGCCATCGTGCACCCGAGGGCCGGCACGAAAAACAGCGGGTCGTATCCGAACCCGCTCCGGCCGGCGGGGTGCTGTGCGATCCTTCCCTCGATGGTCCCGTCGGCCTCCAGGGCCGTGCCACGCCCGTCCGAGAGGCAAAGGTGACACACGAACCGGGCCGACCGCTCCGCTTCGGGCACCTCGGCCAGTTCGAGCAACAGCTTCTCATTGTTGGCCGAGTCCATCTGCTCCCTTCCCGGCGTGGCGCCTCCCCCGGCGCAGTCGTCGGCCGAGTAACGGGCGCTCCGCACGCCCGGGGCCCCGCCCAGGGCCTTGACCTCCAGCCCGCTGTCATCGGCCAGGGCCCAGCAGCCGAACGCCCGCGCGTAGTACCTCGCCTTGGCGCGGGCGTTGGCCGCGAAGGTGCTGCCGGTCTCGGCGGGTTCGGGGATGTCCCCGGCCGGGTCCACTTCCCCCAGGGAGCTGACCTCCACGCCGAGCGGAGCGAGGATTGCACGAATCTCCCGCGCCTTGCCCGGGTTCCTGCTGGCCAGGACGATGGGAAATGGCCCGGGCTGTGCGCGGTGCTGCGAATTGAGCATCTGCGGCCTGGCTTTCGGGGGGAGTGGGGCGGCCGGACGCGGACGGTCGCCGGCCGACTCGTCTCTACTGGCCATTGCTCTGGCCGCTCCCCGGGATCCGCACCGGATAGGTCGTCTTGATCTGCCTGCTGATGATCCTGCCGGTCCGCGGGTCCCGCCTGACGTCGGCGATGGTGTTGCCGTTGAGGAGGAGGTGTGGGAACTGCTTTTGGAGCAGCCTGATCTTGGGATCGCGGATGTCCAACTGGGGCCCGGTTCTCGTCCGCCGGATGCCGATGGACTGCGGCGGGAAGGCGCCGACGGTCACGTCCGAGCTGGTGCGGCCATGATGAAAATAGGCCTCGCAGTGGCTTTTTCTCAGTTGTTCGCAGAGCTCCACCGCCCGCCGCCGCCGGCCGACATACTTCCGTTCCGGGTCGTCCTTGAAGACCGCCACCAGCAGGGAATAGGCAGCCTTTGCATTCTTGAGGTTCCATTCCGCCGGGCCGATGTCCTTCCCCGGCAGCGGCACCACGATCGCCTTGGCGAAGATGGGATCGCCGCTGGGCGGGCGATACGCCTTGGCCTTGCCCAGGTTCTCCTGGGCGGCGCCCACGCTGGAGTACCGGCCCCAGAACAGCTCGCTGTGCCCGGCCTTGTGGATCACGAAGACGCCCTTCCATCCCGCGTTCTTTTCGAGCATCTCCCTGTAATAGTTCGCGTCGCGGACGTGCGTCGCCGGGTCCCTCAAGATCTCCAGAAGGATCGTATGGGCATCTTCGCCCGGGCCGAGCTCGGGCACCTCGCCCGCACCGTTCCGCGCGCGGGAGAAGGGATTCCTGAACTCGCCATTGCATCCGCCACCGGCCAGAGAAGCGAGCAGCCCCGTCAGAACCAGCCGTTTCATGACCCACCTCGAGCAGCTCATCTGGTAGCAGCGTAACCTGACCGACTCAGTGTAACGCTTTCGTTCGGCGTTTTCCAGGCCACTTTGGACTCCGCCCGGTCCCCGCTCGCGCCCTTGTCGCGCCTACAGCTCGCCGCGCAGCTTCCGGAGCAGGTCGAGGGCCTGGATGGGGGTCATGTTGTCCAGGTCGGCGTCCTTGAGCTGGCTGGCAATGCGGTTGGCTGGATCGGCGAACAGGCCCATCTGGGCGGCGGCCTGCTTGGCGCGGGCGGCCAGCTCGGGCATTTCCAACCCCTCGGCAAGATGCGCCTGGAGCTTCGGCAGTATCTCCCGGGCCCGCTCGATCACGTCCTTGGGCACCCCGGCCAGGCGAGCCACGTGAATCCCGTAGCTGCGGTCCGTCCCGCCGGGGACGATCTTGTGCAGGAAGATGACCTCGTCGGCCCACTCGCGGACGGCGACGTTCAGGTTCGTCGTGCCGTCCAGCAGCCGCTCCAGCTCGGTCAGCTCGTGGTAGTGCGTGGCGAAGAGGGTGCGGCACTTGACGCGCAGGGCGATGTGCTCGCTGACTGCCCACGCCAGCGCAAGCCCGTCGTACGTGCTCGTGCCGCGACCCACCTCGTCCAGGATCACCAACGACCGGGCGGTGGCGTTGTTGAGGATGTTGGCGGTCTCGATCATCTCGACCATGAAGGTGCTAAGTCCGGCGGTCAGTTCGTCGGCCGCCCCCACGCGGGTGAAGATGCGGTCCACGATGCCGATGGCGGCTGACTCGGCGGGGATGAAGCTGCCAGCCTGGGCCAGCAGCGTCAGCAGCGCCACCTGGCGGATGTAGGTGCTCTTGCCGGCCATGTTGGGCCCGGTGATGACCAGCAGGCGGTTGTCGTCGGTGTCCATGTGCGCATCGTTGGGGACGAAGCCTTCTCGCAGCGTCTCGGCCAGCACGGGATGCTTCCCGGCCACGATGTGGAGGACGTTGTCCTGGGTGATGGCCGGGCGGCGGTAGCCGCGGTCGGTGGCCAGATGGGCGAAACCGGCCAGCACGTCCAGCGTCGCCAGGGCCTCGGCGGCCGCCTGAAACTGCGGCAGGAATTCGGCCAGTTGGGTCCGCACCTGCTCGAACAGCCGCCCCTCCAGCGACTTTGCCCGCTCGGCGGCCGTCAGCGCCTCCGACTCGTACCGCTTCAGTTCGTCGGTGATGTACCGCTCGGCGTTCTTGAGCGTCTGCTTGCGGACGTAGTCGGGCGGGACCTTCTTGGCGTTGGCGTGGCTGACCTCCAGGTAGTAGCCGAACACCTTGTTGTAGCCGATCTTCAGCGTGCCGATGCCGGTGCGGCGGACCTCGCGGCGTTGATACTCGGCCAGCCAGTTCTGCCCGTCGGTGCCGACGCGGCGGAGGCGGTCCAATTGCTCGTCGAAGCCGTCGGCGATGACGCCGCCTTCGCGGAGGACGGCGCGGCAATCCTGGCTGATGGCGCGGGCGATAAGGCCGGCTGGGGCGTCGAGCTTGTCCAGCTTGGGCAGCAATTGGACGATCAGGTCGGCCTGGCAGCCGGCCAGCAGCCGGCGCAGCTCGGGCAATCGGCTCAGCGTCTCGCCCAGGCCCAGCAGCTCGCGCGGGCGGACGCGGCTCATGGCGATGCCGGCGGCGATCCGGTCAATCGCCGACATGCCGGCGAGCAGCTCGCGCAGGCGGGCTAACTGCTTCGGGGCTGAGCTGAGTTCCTCGACGGCGTCGTGGCGGGCGACGATCTGCGAATACGAGCGCAGCGGGTAGGTCAGCCAGCGCCCCAGCAGCCGTCCGCCCATGCCGTTGCTGGTGGCGTCAACCGTTGCCAGCAGTGTGCCGGATCGGCTGGCGGTCCGCAGCGTGCGGTGAATCTCCAGGCAGCGGACGGTGTTGCCGTCCATGATGACGTGGTCGGACCGCTGGAAGCGGCGGATAGCCCCGATGTGCGTCAAGGCCGTCTTCTGCGTCTCGCGGAGGTAGTCGATGATGGCCGCCGCCGCCGACAGCGAGGCGTCGTACCCGTCGAAGCCGAACCCCGAAAGCGTCTGCGTGCGGAAGTGCTCATTCAGCAGCCCCATGGCCGAGTGGGCGTCGAAGGCCCACGGCGGGCGGGCCGTCGGCGCCGCACCCAGCGTTTGCCGCAGCGAGTCGCGAAAGCTCGGCGAGTCCATGCCCGAGCCCTCCGGCACGATCACCTCGGCCGGGCGAAGCCGCACCGTTTTCATTGTTGACCTATGAAGACGTCAAAGAGCGCGCGGAACAAATCGTCGAGGTAACGCATCGCCGATTTATGCCACCCTGGCTGCCAAAGGCGGGTTATGGAGAATTCGCTGGCGAAAGGCGTCTCAGCGACAAGCAGATCGAGTTGGATCGGTTGCTCCGTGAACTTTCCGACCCTAAGGCTCTGGCAGATCGCATGATCGGTTCCGTCAGCTTTCTCTCGGATGTCGACCGCAAGGCGTTTGATTCGAAAATTCAGGAATTGGTCGTCCATCGCATCGATATCATACAAAAATTGGAATCCGGCTACGACCGGGTCTTCAAATTGTTACAGGACGTTGAATTCACTGAACAAAAACTGGTCAGCACGGCCGAGGATTTCGCTGAACTACTCGATCGCCATCTGCTCTGGATTCGCAGCTCAAAGCCAATCGGTATCGGCGACATCAAAAAGCTGCAAGTCTCCCTGGGATGGTTTTTCGAACC
>CAZNSB010000251.1:0-7634 GCA_964575155.1 uncultured Planctomycetaceae bacterium
GTGCCACGTAGCGAAGCTGACTTCGCAGGGCAGCAAGGGCTTCACTTCTGGCCAAAGCACCGCACCTTGCCGTCGAGGCAGGAGAGGTACAGCCTCCCGTTGGCGGCGGCCAGGCCGTCCAGGGCGGGCGGGGCGGGGAGCTTGACCTCGCCGAGCTTCTTGCCGTCGGCCGTGGAAAAAGCCATCAGCCGCCCGTCCTTGGGGTATCGCTTCTCGTCGCCGAGTTCGGCAGAGACGGTGGCGGCTTCATAGAACGACTTGCGGGGGATCTGTTTCATTTGGGCGAATCTCGTAAGCTCGGGGATGGCGTCATTGCGCCCGGCGACGAAGACGGTCCCGCCGGCCAGGGCCATGGCCCGCATTCGTATGGAGGGCACCTGCACGACCCAGTCCATTTCGCGCGTCTTGAAGGAGCTTCTCTTTCCGCAGAGCGCGAAGAGCCCCATGCCGTGAAACTCAAACGATGTGCCATATTTGCCCTTCGGCCATTGCGGGAGGATCGCGCAGGTGATGTCGCTTCCGGAGACGAGCATGCTCGCGTTCACCCGGCCGTCGGACCATCGGAAGGCGTTGCTCCCGTTCTCCCAGCTCCACCAGCAGTCGTCGCGGAAACTGGAGAGCCCGAAGTTCACGATCCGGGCGGTTGGGTATCGGCGTGACCTCCGGCCGGTCTTCAGGTCGACGCCGTACTTGCTGATCTTCATGTAGATCATTTGCCCGTCACTGGTCAACAGGCCGGCGGGAAAGCCGGTCTTCCGGAGCACCGTCGTCGATCTCTGCCCAAAACCCTCGTGGTAGCGCTGCTTCCAGAGCAATTGGCCGCTGGGAAGCCTGACCGCGTAGAGTGAGATTCCCCCGTCCTGTGCGCTGTGCCAACCCGCGGCAAAGTAGACGATGTCGTTCAGGATCAGCACGCTGCCGTGCACCGGCCAGGCCGATTCCAGCCGGCCGTCCACCACGACCTGTTCGTCGGCGAGGGCGGCCCCGAAACGCCACACCAGCTTTCCGTCTTTCGCGCGGAGGCAGTACACGCGCCCGTCCCGGCAGCCGAAGACGGCCAGCCCCCCATGGATCGTCGGCGGCGTGTCGATCGGCCCGCCGGCCGAATAGCTCCAGAGCCGTTCGCCGGTATCCGCATTCAGGGCCCAGAGGCGGTGCTCGTCCATCGAGGCCACGAAGACCTTTCCCTCGGCGACGGTGGGTGCGGTGATTCCCCGGCCGGCCTGGCCTTCCCAAAGCAGCTTCAGCTCCGTGGGGACGGTACTCTTCGTGGCCCCGGTGCGCGCCGGGTCGTGCCGGTACATGGGCCAGTGCGATTTCAAATTTCGGATCTCGGATTTCGGATTGGTTGTGGGTGTGCCGTACGCCGGGCCTTTTTCCAGCCGGTCGGCCGCGGCTTCCTCCCTCTTCCTCGGCGGGGCCAGCGCCGTGAAGCCTTTCTGCATGAAGGTGGAGCACTTGCAGTGGCGGTCCGGCGTGTAGATCAGGCCGTTGGCCGGCAGGATGCCCGAGAACCCGCACCCCGACCGGATGAAGTTCGCCATGAAGATGCTCCCCGTCTTCCACTCGAAGAACTCATAGGTGCCGGCCATGAAGAACCGCTCGGTGGCGTAGTGCATGCCGCAGCGGTAATGGCCTTCCACGTGCTTGTACGGGTAGTCATGGCGGACCTTCTCCTTCCCCGTGGCAGGGTCGAGTCCCACAAAGGCGTATCCGCTCCCCCCCGCTTTCGGCTTGGCGAGCCCGACATACACCCAAATCAGCCCCTGCGCCCCGAAGACAAACCCCTTCCGGTTCGATGGCACGTGCTTCACGTCCGCCGGCCTGTATTCCCAGAGCTGCCGCCCGTCCTTGGGAGAATAAGCCACCAGCCAGCTCTTCTGTTCTCTTTGCCCCTTGATCCTCGGGATGATGTGGGTGAAGACCAGCGCCCCCCGGTAATAGAGCCAAGGGGGCCGGCTGTACTTGGTGGACGGGTCCGCCAGGGGGACCTGCCACTGAACCTTCCCGCTGGCCGGGTCCAGGCACATGAGCTTGTCGGCTTCTTTGCCGTACTGGACCCCATAGCCCCGGCCTTCGGCGATGAGGCCCACGCCCACGGTGTCGTTGGTCCACAGGATCTTGCCCGTGTCGGCGTCGATCGCCGCGTTCGACCGGCCCCGGGTGAAGAGCGTCCCATCATGGAGCAGCAGTCCCGCCACCGGCCCGGCATCCTTGTACGTCCGCACCACCTTGCCGGTGGCGGCATCCAGGGCCGCAAGAATGCCGCTGGTGTCGATGGGCAGGTAGACCCGATCGGCGGCGGCCGCCATGTCGTGCGGCTGTCGCGTGGCCCCACGAGGGCTTCTTTGCAGCGATCGCGTCCAGAGGAGCAGCCCGTTGTAGGCGTCCAGCGCGATCAGGGTCATGCCCGCGTCCTTGTAGTTCGATATGGTGAAGCCGGAGTTGAAGGCCGGCTTGGTGTAGAACAGCCGCCCGCCCGCGGCGACCCACCGCCGAATCGTGTCCCGAAACCACCACCGCGACCCGTTGAACCAGCGCAGCCGGGTCGGCAGGCCCCGGGTCACCAGCCGGTCCTGGGACACCCGGTTCTGGTCCGGGCCATGGTTGAAGCTGGGCCAGTCGTCCATCTCCTTGGGGCGCGGTTTGACGGCGACGGTCCAGGCGCCGGCGGTCTTGACGTCCGCAAAGCCGGCCGACGTCAGCTTGCCGGCGTCGGCCTTTCCGCCGAAGCAGAGGACGCCCCTGGGAACCAGCACCCGCGCGACCTCTTTCGCGTCCAGACCCTGGCCCAGCAGCGCGGCGAGGTCCGCCGCGACCGCCAGGTTCACGAGGTCGTCGGCGTAAGGCAGCCGCTTGAAGCCGCAGCGCACCACCGAGACCTTCCCGTACAGGCCCTGCGATTCAATGGCCTCACGGGCCTTCCGGACGGCTTCCGGGTCGGCGGCGAGGCCCTGGACGATGAAGGCGGCTTTGCCGCCGCCGAGCTTCTTGGCGAGCGCGGCCGTGAGCTCGCCGTCGCTCACGCCAAGATGCACGCACAGCCCCGCCTTGACGCCGGAGGCCGTCACGATCTCGTCAGCTTGGTTTCGGGTCTCGCCGCCGGCCCCCGCCGGGGGGGCAGCCGGGACCTGACTCGCCAGCAGAATGAGAATGGAAAGCGGCAGTGTTCTCATCGGACACCTCCCGTCTGACCTCCCGCCCATGACGGCCACGGGGGGTTCTGCCATGATCATACACCCGGGAGCGTCTTCTGGTAAGCCCGAGGCGGATAAAGAGGGCCGCGGGCGGCCGGGATCGTTCAACGCCTGATGCCTTGGCTGGCACCGCTTGCCCGCAACCATTGTAGCTCGTTGTGGCAACACGGCTTGCAAGCAAGCCGTGCCACCCGACGGTCGGGATCGTTCATCGGCTGAGGCGGAGGACTCCGGCGGCGCCGACGGGGGGCAGCAGCACCTGTAGCGTCCTGCCCACGCGGACGATCTCGCAGGGGCGGGGGGCCTGGTCGGCCTTCAGCGACGGGGCGGTCCAGGCGGCCTTTCGGAGCTGGTCGTTCTCGGGCAGGCGGAGCCTCACCCGCAGCCCCTCGGTGTACTTCTTGTCCCGCCAGGACGCCTTGAGATTGACCAGGGAGACGACCACGCTGCCGCCGTGGGGCGCGTGCGGGTCGATGCGGAAGACCTGCCCGTCGTAGCCGCCGGGCACCCGCAGCGGGTTCGGGTCGAAGACCCACCGCTTGCCGATCATCGCGTCGGTCAGGCGGCGGTAGGCCCGGAGGGTGTGCCGGTCGCGCCGGTACAGCGTGGCCGCGGGCGTCCCGCCGTACAGAAGCAGGTACTGCATGCAGCGTTCCAGCGAGTGCCGGCTGCGAGGGTAGGTCCAGCTCAGCGGGAAGAACGCGCGGTAGACGCAGGCGAAGGCGGTCATCTTCAGGGCTTCCAGGGGCATGTTCTCGACCAGGACCATGTCCACGCCGCGGGCGCTCTCGATGGTGGCCAGCTTGTTGACCATGATGACCTTGCCGGCCTTGTGGGCCTTGGCGAAGCAGATGCCCCCGACGACCTGGTGGTTTCGGTTCATGTCGTAGGCGGGGCGGTCGTGCACCATGCTCACGCCGTCGTCGTGGGCGAAGCTCAGCCACTGGATCGAGAAGTTGTCCACGAAGAATCCCGGGGCTTTGGGGTAGGCGCGGAGCATCAGGTCCATCTGCTCGATGAGGTGCTTCCCGAAGCCGCTTTCGGGTATGGCTCTCAGTCCCGGCTCGCCCTGGTACTGAATGATGGGCTTGCCGTTTTCGTCGATCATGCGGTCGGCGCCGAAGCGTCTGCGCGCCGTCTGGGGGCTGGCGTGGACGTTGTAGAAGTAGGGGAAGGGCCCGACGCCCAGGGCCAGGGCCTCGGCGATCAGCGCGCGGTTGGCCGCCAGGCTGCGCCGACCGCGCCGGTTGGACCGGAAACCCCACGTGAGCTGGGGGTCCTTCAGGGCCTCGGGCGTGATGAACACGCCGTACTCGGGAAAGTGCGCGTGGATCTCGAGGCAGGTCACGCCGCGGTCCTTCATCCTGGCCAGCCCGCCGCGCTGTAGCCTGCCCGCCCCGGAGATGCCGTACATCCCCTCGTACTTGCGGGCGGCCGGAATGGGCTCGAACAGCTCCGGGTAGCTCTTGACGTAGTGGCCTAACACCGCCCGCCAGTCCGGCCGGACGCCCGCGATGCACACCGCCAGCGTCAGCGCCTTGCCCGGGCGCAGGCCCACCAAGTGGTGGGCCGCTCGCAGCATCTGGAGGTCCCCGCGCTTGCGCGAGGCGCCATGGGCCATGTCCGAGATGGTCTGGGTGTAGACGTCGAAGCTGATCTGCGTCTTGTGGACGTCGGGCGGGGAGAAGATCGCCGCCCCGCCGGACCTGCCCCAGGCGCCGGCCAGCGGAATGATCGTCCCGAAGGGCGTCGGGTCCACGTGCCCGTAGACGTAACGGTACGGGGTGACGCCGTCGGTCCTGTGTGAGGTGGTGTCGTTCGGGCCCCAGAAGCGCCACCCGTAAGGCAGCGGCAGCGTCCAGTTGACCTGGACCGACCGGTTCAGCGTCTGGCCCTTCGCCAGGCGCAGCGACGCCTCCCACCGGATGCCGGCCGCCGTCTCGCGGAGGGCGTGGGCGAGGCGGAACGGGGCGCCGGCATACTGCTGGACGAAGGTCAGCACCTTCCCGCCGGCGCCCCCGGCGAGGCGGAAGTCGGCGATCGTGGAGGCGCCGGTCAGCGGGGAGTAGGTCCGCCCGTCGCGGAGGTCGACGACCTCGACGAAGGCGTAGGGCCTCTCGCCGCCGTTGGGGTGGGGGCGGGCCATCTCCTCGCCCGCCTCGCCGACGCGGAGCGAGGTCACCGCGCCGGTGTCGCGCCGGACGGTGATGGCCGCATCGGCGGCCGAGAGGGCGACCGTCTCGCCCGCCGGCGCCTCCGCGCCCCGCGCGGGCCCGAGCCAGCACGCTACCGCCAGCGCCGCCGAGCACAGCCGGAGGACCGCTCGAAGTCCGTTGCACATGCGATGCTCCTTCCCGCGCGCGGCGGTTCGATCCGCTCCATCTGCCGCCCCCGGTCCCGTCCGGCGTTTCCCGGTTGAACCCGCCCGCGACGGGACTGTTCCGTGCGGTCCGGCATGCGGGCGTTGTCGGCCCGGAGCCGCGTCGGTGCCATGGCGGGCGCTGTTTCCCGCCATGCGGGTCAACATGGCGGCGGACGGCGGCCGCCATGGCACCTGGCCCCGCGGTATCGGACTACTTTTCCGGCTCGAACTCCGCGACCACCAGCAGTTTCTTCCCACGCGGCGCCAAGACGATCTCTTCCCGCTCTGCGTCGAAGCTCCTGTGCGGGAGGCCGTTGACCGTCACCTTTTTCATCTTCCGGCCGCCGGGCACACGAAGGCGCAGCACGATGCTGTCATACGGATTGCGGGTGGGCGGTTCGATGCTCGCCTCGACCGCACCGCGCTTGAGCTTTGAGACAACGCTGAACGTGATCGGGCCGAAATCCGTATAGTACCGCTTGAGCCTGATCTCCTTGCCGTCCTCCAGCCAGCGCCGCGGCGTGGCTTGACACAGGCGAAGCGTCTTCCCGTCTTGCCGGCACAGCATGCTGAAAAACGCGTCGTCGTAGTGGCCTTGCGCCCAGTGCGTCAACTCCGGCGCACCGGCCGGACTGTGTTCGTAGGTGGTGAGCAGATGCAGATTGAACCCGTTTACCACGAGGCTGTAGAAAGTGTAGAGGAACTGCTGCACTTCGTCGCGTCTCAGGTGGGCGTTGTGTTGTCCGGAATAGAAGGGTTCGTTGGCAAGACCAATGCAGTCGTAATACAGGTTGTCATTCACGTGTTCAAGGATCCATTCCTCCTCCGGTTCGCCGGCAAGAATGCCGGTTTCTAGCACGCCCAGGTAGGCGCAGTCGAGGATCCCCGGCAGCCAAAAGCCGCTCCCATACTCATATTCGGGGTTCTCGAGATAACCGGGCGGGACAATCACGTAGGTCCCGTCATTGAGACGTACCGGCCGCTTCTTGCGCATGGCACGCCGATAGGCCCGCAGGCTGTCCGCGCGGTAGGCCTTGGCCTCCCGCTTCCATTCTTCGGCGGCGGGATGCTTCAGGTCCGCGAGGACCTCGGCAAGGGATCGCATGCCCAGCCAGCATGAAGCCTCCGAAAAGGTGCTGGAGACGCCCACGTCACCGTCGGTTACCGCGCCGGGAGGCAAACAACCGTAGTTGTAGGCGTCCGCTCCCGCCGCCTTGGTGAGCGAACGCTGCCGCTTGGTGTACCGGAGGCTTCCCAGTAAGATATCGAGGTGCTTTTCAATAAACTTCCTGTCGCGCGACAGCATGTAGTAACGTGCCGCGGCCCACTGCACCCATCCGTTGTGGGCGTACCAGCGGTTGGCGCCCGTGAAGGCGCCGCCTCTGCTGCGCTTCTTCGTGATGAGGTACTCGAGCATGTCCCGCGCCACATCGAAGTACCCCATGGGGGCGAAGGAGTATCCGATCGCCGGCGCAGTGCCGGTCGGCCAGCACTTATGGTCGTATTTTTCTATGATGGACGTTGGCGTGGTCAATATTCCGTTGGCCGAGCGATCGTTGCAGATCGCGCCGCGCGGGCGAAAGGTCAGATGGCGGTTCAGGGCCTGTGGGTCGGGCACATGGACCGAAGCGCCCCGCGCGATGAACGCATCCCAGTGCGCGCGGGCCTCTCTGCGCGCCTCGTCGAACGAGAGCCGGCTGAGTGTTTTCAGGCGTTCGGCCGCGAGAGGTCCGTCCGACCATACGAAATCAAGGTCTTTTCTGCTTTTCGCGGGGACCGAAACGTCCGAGATCAATTTCGCCCTGACTCCCTTAAAGTATTCCCCAGGCGCCAGGCGCCAGGAAGATCCGTTCGGGAGCCGGCATAACATCCCCCTGGCGGATTGAAACACCCCGTCCTTCAGTCCAAGAGGATGGTTGTCCTTGCCTCTCATGAGGAAATCGATCTGAACGGTCTCCTGTCTCGGCCTGTCCGAATTGTTGACCAATCTCACGCGCATATGCAATACGAGCGGAGCTTGCCCCGCCTTCGCCGGCCCCGGTTCCCGGGGAATCACCACATAGGTCGTGTGCTCC
>CAZNSB010000252.1:0-7611 GCA_964575155.1 uncultured Planctomycetaceae bacterium
AGCTTGCGGACCGTGCTCTGGAGATACAGGAAATCCGAGTCCGCCACTGCATTGGGGACCTGCCGCAGCGCCGAATGGGCCCGCAACAAGGCCTGGACGTCCTGCGGCGTCATGTGCGTCTTGGCGGTCGCAGCCAGCGAGGCATGGGCGGCTTTCAGCTCCTTCCAGGCGCCGACGGCGGTCTGGCCTACCCCGACGCGCCAGCCCGTCACGCCGTCGGGTCGCACAGAAGCGGGGGACGCGCCTCTCCCGCTCCACTGGTCTTTGCACACCGAGAGGGTGACGGAGCCGAATCCCGTCCTCAGCGGCAGGACCTCGATCTGGCAGATGGGCATGACGATCTCCGAGATGGTCCCGGTCCAGCCTCTCCGCGCCCGGGCCATCGTCGTCTTCGTGAAGACGTCGGGCGGGTCAGCCCGGAAGACCGCTCTGCTATGGGGATTCAGGATCAATTCCCGTTCGCCCCGGGCGCCCTCCTGCCTGGGCGCGGGTTCCTTGGCGCCCTCGGGCGCGTACGGAGAGCGGAGGGTCACGACGACCGATCGCGGGCTGCGGTTGTGGATCGCCAGCTTTGTGATCTCGCCGATCTGCATGAGCGGGCCGGCTCCCTGCCGCGTGGTGTAGTAGCTGCAGGTGACCTCCCCCGTCAGCCGGCCCTGCCAGGGCGCCAGCAGCGCCGTGAGGTGCTTCTCGTCCAGGTAGTACAGCAGGCTCAGGAGGGTCCGGGGCGGACCGAAAAGCGTCTTCTCCGCATCGAGCCTCAGGATCTTCTGAAGGGCCGGATCCTTCGCCGCAAGACGGAGCACGCGATCCAGCGTTTCAGACGTCTCGGCGTGCAGACCTCGCGCACGGCACCAGTAGGCCAGCCTCGCCAGGGCCGCCGCGTCCGTGCCGGGCTGTTTGACCGTGATCCTGTACACGGCCCTGGCGCATTCCCGAGCGACGTCAGGCGAGTAGCCCCCGGTGCCCAGCTCGCCAAGGAACTCGCCGAGTGAAGCCCGGTCGTTGGCGGCCTGGCGGATGGCCTGTCGCTGGAGTTCGTCCCGTTGTCCGGGCATTCGCCATCTGTCGCACCAGTTGGCCAGCTCCCATTTCTCCTTGGCGCTCCCGGCCGAGTTCCGCCGCAGAGCGCAGGCGCGGGCCAGAAGCTGCTGTCGCTCTGCCTTCAGTCGATACTTGTCGGCCAGGCCGATCACGGCCTCCACCTGCGCGTCCTTGGTGAGATCGGCCGCCTTCAGCCTCTCCGCGTATTTGGCCTTCGCGCCGGCCGGGGTGACCACCTCCTTCACCCTGGCCCTTGGGAACGTGATCGTAACGCCGTTGGGCTGCTCGACCACGTACCCCTCGTCCTTTTCGGTGATCGTGCCCTCATACTGCGAGCCGCTCTTGGTCACCAGGATGTCGCCGGGCGCCCGGCCGGCGGCCAGCACCCCCAGCGTCAGGAGCACACCCACGCGCCATCGCCTTGACATGGCCATCATGCTGCACCCGTCTCAAACTGACCGATTCTGCCAGGCCGGGGGCCTAACGCCCCCCGGCTAACTCCTGGTCGGCCTTTCAGGCCTCCCCAAGCGGTCAGAGATCTAGCTGTAGGGCGGGACGAAGTCCGACCTTCCGGCTTCTGTCGGTCGGAGGGGACTACGGCCGCTTGCCCAGGCGCATCGAGAGAGGTGGGACCTGTCTGCCGACAGGCAGGCTGCGCTCCGCTGCGTCCCACCCTGCCCACTGCCTGACCGTACGGGTCTCTCATCGGCTACTGTCCGTCCGTTACCGGCGCATGTCCGGATCGGCCCTTCCCGCTCCGCCTTGACAGCTTCGGGAGGCGGCCGGCCCACAGCACGCAGGCGATCAGCACGAAGATTGCGGCCCCGAGCATCCGTAGTCCGTCTTCGTCCAGTTGGGCCGTATACCTCCAGATCGTTATGGCCAGCCATACGACCGCTGCCAGAAAGGAACACGATGTTAGCCACGCAACGAGATTCCGCAGACTCCCGGCCTGCACTAACGTATCAACGAGAACGAGCAATGCAAGGCCGAGCACATAAGCCGAGATGAGCAGTGATGCGATCTCAAAGTCATGGGTGGATGAAACCAGGGCAAAGGTCCCCCTTGCCACCGCTATCCCGAAAAGCAGCACCACCGCGGACACAGACACCAAACGAAGCAGCAATCTATCGCATGTTCCCGTCGCCATGTATTTTCGCTCGCTCACTGTTCCTCATCCTCACCGGGCGGGCTCGGGACACTTATCGCATCGTGTTTCTCTGACACAAGCGGAAAAAAGGGCGGAAAAGGAATCAGGACTCGCGCGGGCAACGAAGTTGCCGGCCCTACGTGGCTGTGTTCTTGCGGGGTCTCTGCTATGCTGATGGAGGAACGAAACCCCTTGGGGAGGATTTGGCATGGCCATGAAGGTGTCGGAGATGGACGTCTGGGTGGCCTCGATGCAGGACGTTCCCGGGGCCCTGTCGAAGAAGCTGTCGGCGCTGGCGGAGGCGGGGGCGTCCCTGGACTTCGTGCTGGCGCGGCGGGCGCCGGAGACGCCGGGAAGGGGCGTCGTGTTCGTCTCGCCGGTCCGCGGCGTGCGGCGGGCGGCGGCGGCGAAGAAGGCGGGCTTCCGCAAGAGCCGCAGCGTCTGCGGGCTCCGGGTGGAGGGGCCGGACAGGCCGGGGCTGGGCGCGAAGCTGACGGGTGCGCTGGCCGAGGCGGGGATCAACCTCCGGGGTCTGTCGGCGGGGGTGATCGGCAGGCGGTTCGTGCTGCACGTGGCCCTGGACAGGCCCGGCGATGCCGGCAAGGCCAAGCGGGCGCTGAGGAAGGTGTAGGCCTCCGGCGCCCGAGGCCGGGGGGCCGGAGAAGCTTGCCGTCTGGGCAAGGGGGCCTGTGCGCGCACAGGTTGGCAAACCCGTGCGACGGTTGACGCGGGGGGGCGGGCGGATGATACTGAGGCGCCCGTGCAGGCGGCGCGATGAAGATTGCCCTGGCCCAGATCAATCCGACGGTCGGCGACATCGCGGGCAACAGCTCGAAGGCGGCCCGTTGCATCGAGCGTGCGGAGGCGGCCGGGGCCGAGCTGGTGGTCTTCAGCGAGCTGAGCATCGCGGGGTACCCGCCGCGGGACCTGCTGAGCCGGCCGGGCTTCGTGGCCGCGTGCAGCCGGGCCGTCGAGCGCCTGGCCGGGCGGTGCCGGAAGGTGGCGGCGCTGGTGGGCTTCGTCCGGGCGGCGGGTCCTTCTCCGGGCCGTCCGCTGGAGAACGCGGCGGCGCTTCTGGCGGGGGGGCAGGTCGCGGCGGTCCACGTCAAGACGCTGCTGGGGAGCTATGACGTCTTCGACGAGACGCGGTACTTCCGCCCGGGCCCGGCGCCGCGGCCGGTGACCGTCGGCGGGCGGCGGGTGGGGGTGAGCATCTGCGAGGACCTCTGGGACCGCACGGCGCTGGGGCGTGCGGTGCAGGAGGACGACCCGGTGGGGCATCTCCGCGACGCCGGCGCTGAGATCATCGTGAACCTGTCCGCCAGCCCGTTCGAGTTGGGCAAGGTGGCGGTCCGCGAGGGGCTCCTCTGCCGCCAGGCCGCCCGCTGCGGCGCGCCCGTCGTCTACGTCAACCAGGTCGGCGGGAACGACGAGCTGATCTTCGACGGGGCCAGCATGGCCGCCGGCGCGGACGGGTCGCTGCTGGGGCGTGCGAGGGGTTTCGCCGAGGACCTGCTGGTGGTGGAGACGGCCGGGGCGCCGGGCCGGTGCGAGCCGGTGGCGGAAGAGATGGCCCAGCTCGCCTCGGCCCTGGAGCTGGGGCTGGCGGACTACGTCGGCAAGTGCGGGTTCAGCTCGGTGGTGCTGGGGGTCTCGGGGGGGATCGACTCGGCGGTGGTGGCGGTGCTGGCGGCGGACGCGCTGGGCCCGGAGAACGTGCTGGCGTTGGCGATGCCCTCGCGGTACAGCAGCGCCGGCAGCCTCGCGGACGCCCGGAGGCTGACGGGGAACCTGGGGGTCCGGCTGGTGGAGGTGCCGATCGGGCCGGTGCACGACGCGTACGAGGCGGTGTTCGACGCGCTGCTTCCGGCGGACCGGGCGGCGACGACGGACGAGAACATCCAGGCGCGCATCCGGGGGAACCTGGTGATGGCGTTCTCGAACGCCACGGGTCACCTGGCGGTGGCGACGGGGAACAAGAGCGAGCTGGCGACGGGGTACTGCACGCTGTACGGGGACATGAACGGGGGGCTGGCGGTGATCGGGGACGTTCCGAAGACGAAGGTGTACGCGTTGGCGCGTCACCTGAACGCCGCCGCCGGGTTCGAGCGGATCCCGGAGAGCATCCTGACCAAGCCGCCGAGCGCAGAGCTGAGGGCGGACCAGACCGATCAGGACGACCTGCCGCCCTACGACGTGCTCGATGCGGTTCTCCAGCGGCACGTGGAGCGGGAGGAAAGCCTTGAGCAGATGGTGCGTGGGGGCGTGGACGAGGCGACGGCGCGGCGGGTGGTGGAGAGGGTCGCCGCCGCCGAGTTCAAGCGTCGGCAGGCCCCGCCGGCCCTGAAGGTGACCGCGCGTGCCTTCGGCAGCGGGCGGCGGATGCCCATCGCCTGCCGGAGAGATTTCGACTGACTGCCGGGGTGAGGGAGTACGAGATGCCGGAAAAGACACACAAGTCCGCCCTGGTGCTCATTCCGCCGGAGGAGGTCGCCGGGCCGATCCAGGAGGTCCGCCTCGCCCGCGACCGGCACTTTCGCCGGTGGATGCCGCACGTGACGCTGCTGTACCCGTTCCGCCCCCAGGCCGATTTCGAGGCCCTGGCCGGAGACCTCCGGGACGCGCTGCGGGCCGTCGAGCCCTTCGAGGTGGAGCTGGGCGAGATCCGCTGGTTCCGCCGCCGGCGGGACTGCGTGCTGTGGCTTTCTCCCCGGCCGGCGGAGGCCCTCCAGGAGCTTCAGGAGGCCGTGTGGCGGGTGGCGCCGGAATGCGACGAGGTGCGGTCGTTCAAGGGCGGGTTCACGCCGCACCTGAGCATCGGCCAGGCGCCGCCGAAAGAGGTCAAGGAGGTCGCCCGCGGGCTGGAGGGCGACTGGCTGCCGATCCGCTTCCGGGCCGAGCGCGTCAGCCTGATCTTTCGGCAGGATCCGCCGGACGACGTCTTCGGCGTCGAGCGGACGATTCCGCTTGGGGCGGGCGGGTGAGCGCGCCGGCGGAAGAGCTGATGCGCCTGGCCCTGGAGCAGGCGGGCGTGGCCGCCGCCGCCGGCGACGTGCCCGTCGGGGCGGTCATTGCCCGCGGCGGGGAGGTCCTCGCCGCGGCCCACAACCGCCGCTGCCTCGACGCCGACCCCACCGCCCACGCCGAGATGCTCGCCATTCGCTCGGCGGCCGAGGCCGTCGGCGACTGGAGGCTCGCCGGCTGCACGCTGGCGGTGACGCTCGAGCCCTGCGTCATGTGCGCCGGGGCCATCGTCCTGGCGCGGATTGACCGGCTCGTCTACGGGGCCGCCGACGCCAAGGCGGGCGCGGTCGAGACGCTGTACCGCATCTGCACGGACGGGAGGCTGAATCACCGGGTGGAGGTGGTCGCCGGCGTCCTCGCCGACGAGTGCGGGCGGATGCTCACCGAGTTCTTCCGGAAGCAGCGGGACGCGGGCAAGAAGTGACCGCCGGCCGGGGGTGCCATGGCGGGCGCCCTGCCTACCTGCGGTAAGCAGGCAGGTGTTTCCCGCCATGCGGGTCGGCCAACTGCGAGTTGTCAATTGTCAATTGTCAATTGCGTCCCATGCGGGTCGGCATGGCGGCAGACGGCGGCCACCACGGCACCCAGCTCGGCCGGGGCGCGGCGCCGGGTGCATCTTGGGGGCGAGAGGTCACTGCCGGAGCAGGTCGATGACTTCCTGACGCCCGAAACGCACGGCATGGTCCAGCGGTGTCTTGCCCTTCCTGTCCTTGATGCCCGCGTCGGCCCCGCGTCTCAGCAGCAGCCGCACCATGTCGGCCTGCCCGAGACCGGCCGCGTGGTGCAGCGCCGTGAGCCCGGCGTCGTCCACGGCGTCGACCTTGGCGCCCTTGTCCAGAAGCAGCGCCGGCTGGCCCGGGTCCAAGCGCCTGACCGCGAAATGCAGCGGGGTCTGGCCGTTGAGGAAGCGGGCGTTGGGGTCGGCGCCGCTGGCCAGCAGCAGGGCCGTGATCTTCACCGACGCCGTAAGGTGGAGCGCCGTCGTGGTGGACCTGTTCTTGGCCTTGGGATCGGCTCCGCTGTCGAGCAGCAGCGTCACGACGTCCTCGTGTCCCCTTCTGGCTGCCCCGCTCAGCGCCGTCGTGCCGGTGGGGTCTCTGCCGTTCGGATCAGCCCCTTCGGCGAGCAGTATCCGCACGGCCTTGACGTCGCCGGACTTGGCGGCTTTCCAGAGGGGATCTTTCCGGGGCTCTGCGGCCCGGGTCGTTGCCGGGGTGCCCGCCCCTGTCTTCTCGACAGGGGAGGACTTCTCGCAGCCCGCCGTAGCCGCCGCCAGCGCCAGCGCGAGCCACGGCATGAGCGTGCGGCGGGGCGCTGCGCTGCCGTCACTTGTCTGAGAATTTCTCACTGGTGAACACGTACACCTGGGTCTGCCGGTCGCGCCAGGCGTCGGGGGCCAGTCCGGCCTTGCCGGCGCAGCAGTGGGCGAGGAACTCCTCCTTGCTCCAGCCGGTCTCGGTGGCCACCTCCGGGAGGAAGCACCCGCCGGCGCCGCCGCGGACGATGTAGATGCCGTGGACGCCCAGCTCGATGTCCAGGGGGTCGTCGATGGGCTCCAGCTCGCTGAGGATGGAGACCCCGACGGTCAGGTCCTTGACCTCGGGCGGGGTGACGGGGTCGCGGAGGAACCTGGGGTCGCGGGCGGCGGCGGCGGCCATCTCGATGATCTGCCCGCCCAGCGGGCCCGTGGGGCTGAAGGTCCCGATGCACCCGCGGAGCCGCCCCCGGTTCGTCAGCGTGACGAAGCACCCTCGCCTCAGGCCGAACGCCCCCTCGGGCCTCGGCGCCGGCGGCGGCATCATCCCCCCCGCCGTCGCCGCCACCGACTCCCGCGCCAGGCGCAGCAGCGTCTTTCGATCTTCTTCCGACAGGGCCATGGTCTGGCTCTCCCAATCGCCGCCGGAGATCATACCACCGGCCGGCCCGTGCGGAAACCCTTCCCGGCGGATCGGCCCGGGCGGCCGGAACCGGCCAATTCGCCTTACCCCCCGCGAGCCGCTCCGGCGTAGAATACCCCTGGGCGTGGAGACGATCGGCGACATTCTGGCCCATGCCGGGCGGGCATACGGACCGGCCGTCGCCCTCCAGATGCGGACGGAGGCCGGCACGGTGGCCGCCTACACCTTCCAGGAGGTGGCGCGGCGGGCGCGGGGGCTGGCGCGGGAGCTGCGCCGGCGGGGTGTCCGCAAGGGCAGGCCGGTGGCCCTGCTGTCGGAAAACCGCCCGGAGTGGGGCATTGCCTTCTTCGCCATCCACCTGTCCGGGGCGACCTTCGTGCCCCTCGATCCGGCCCTGGCCGCCGGCGAGCTCGGCAATATCCTCCGCCGGGCGGGCGTCGGGCTTCTGATCGCCTCCCGCCGGCTGGTGGGCTTGGCCGAGGAAGCCTCCGGCGG
>CAZNSB010000253.1:0-5439 GCA_964575155.1 uncultured Planctomycetaceae bacterium
CCCAGCGGGGCCGCGCTGCCGTCGCCGGTGACGGTCTCCATGTACAGCGTGTCCTCGGGGCCGAAGGTCCCGTTGCCGTCGTCGAGATAGAGCTGGATCGTCCAGTCGGGAAGGCCCTGCTCTGCGGGGTCCTTGACGCCGAAGTTGTCGGTGTCCTCGAACTTCTGCCCGGTAATGGTAATGAGCTCGAAGTTGCCGATGGCCAGGCCGGGCTCGATCCGTACGCGCGGGTCGATGCCCTGGAAGAAGCCGGCCTGCCCGTCGAAGGCGACGTACACCTCGCCGACGTAGTCCTTGCCGATCTGGAGGATTTGCAGCTCGATGTCCGGGGGGTTGGGGGTGGTCTGCGTCCAGCTCCCGACCGGCGGGGGGCTGAAGCCGAGCTGCTGGAAGTCCTGTGGGAGCACCTCGCGGACGCGGTAGGTGGAGAAGCTTCCCATGCCGGCGACGAGGCCGGCGAAGTGGTACTCGCCCTCGGCGTCGGTCCGGGTGAAGACCTCGTCGGCGTCCCACTGGCCGTCGCCGTCGGCGTCGAGGAAGATGACCCAGTCGGCGAGGCGATTTCCCGGCCCGTCGTCGTCGAGGGCGTTGCCGTCGGTGTCCTCGAACTTGTACCCGTGGATCTCGCCGGTGGGGGAGAGCCCCTCCTGGACCCACCATTCCTCGAAGCCGTCGTCGGACCGCCAGTCGCCGGCGTCGGGCCCGTCCTCGATGAGGCCCTGGGCGCCGAACTGCGAGTAGAGGTAGACGAACTCGTTGTCGCCCGTGAACAGCCGGTCGGGGACATAGGCCACCATGTCCCCCGACCCGCTGCCGTGCTCGATTCGGTAGTCGAGCTTGATCCAGTTGTCTTCGGCGAGGGGGACCCACTCGCCGGCGACGAGCGTTTCGTCCAAGTCGAAGACCTTGTAGGCGGCGCCCCCGAAACCGGGGTAACCGGTCAGGTCCCCGTCCGAGCCCAGGAACACTTGCAGCTTGTCCAGCGAAAGCAGGGGCGTGTTGGCGGTTTCGTCGATGTCCAGCGCGAACTCGCGGTACAGCCGCCCGCCGATGTTGACCACGGGAACCGCGGTCAGCAGCAGCGATCGGGTGAACGTCCCGCCCTTCTCGTCGAACTCGAAGGGCCCGTCGGTGTTGTAGCCGTGCTCGTTCCCGGCCGCCTGGACCCGGACGAACGACCGGACGACGCCGGTTCCGGTGGGCTGGAAATCAATCTGCCGGAAGATGGCCTCGTTCAGTTCCCCGATCGCGCCGGGACTCATGAGGTCCAGCGCCGAGAGCAACAGCCGCGGCTCCAGTTGCTCGCACGTGGGCCGCTGAAGCCTCCGCCCCCGCCCGGGGCCGGGCCGCTGGTTGGGGGGCGCACACGGTAAGCCGACAACTTCTTTCCGAGGCATGACATGCTCCTTACTAGGTACCGGCATTCGCCCGCGTCGTGCTCCACGGGGATGAGCGTTTCCCCGCGGGCGTCTCTGCTGGAAGCATCCCACCAGGGATGCGTCCGACAGGCCGCGTCAGCACTCCCGCAGGCAAGTGGCAGTCAATTCCTAACGAATGGCAACAGAAGCTTCTGCTGAGCGAGCGTAGGCAAACTGTGGACGAGCCACTCCCTGCTGTCGCACTCCGTCGCTTGCTGCCGCAGAGAGAAAAGAAAGCCAGCACCCCCGTCCCTGGGGATCCACACGTCAGTGCTTACCGAGGATCCGGGTCCAACGCAAGTCCCTACGAAAAATTTTTTGTCGGCCCACGGCGCCTTCCCCCCCGCCTGCCCAACGGCCGCTCGCCTCAGCCATCCACACCTCGGGGATGGCACCAGGGCCGGGTACCTTCTCGGGCCCGCCCTGGCGCCGGCCCGGGTTTTGTGTGGACTCTCCGGCGGTTCTTCATAAAAGTAGCTCTGAGGTCACAGACGCGGCGAGAAAGGCGCCGAGGGAGAAGACGATGGCCACCGGAGACACGACGCCCGCCGAAGGGGAGGTCCTCCACGACCCGGAGACGAACGCCCGCACCTGTCGGCTGACGGATTGGCACGCCCACAGCCACCACCTGTACTTCACCAACTCCGGGCTGTGGGACGGGGGCCGGCGGCTGCTGATCGGCTCCCACCGCAACAACGCCCGCAACTTCCACAGCGTCGAGCTGGAAAGCGGCGAGATCACCCAACTCACCGACTTTCCCCCCGGCGCCGGGGCGAACCTGCTCAGCGGCTTCCTCAACCCCGTCCGAGAGGAAGCCTACTTCGTCCGCGCCGGCGCGGTCTGGGCCCTCGACCTCCGGACGCACGAGCAGCGCACGCTGTACGCCGCGCCCGCCGGCTTCCGCAACGGCAACCTCTCCTGCACCGCCGACGGGAAGACCCTCTGCCACTGCCTCCTCGAGGACCTCTCCCATCGCATCCGCATGGACCTCGGCCACGGGTACGTCGGCTTCGCCGAGTACCACGCCGCCCGCCCACACTGCCGGATCGTCGCCATCGGCGTCGACGGCGGCCCCGGGCGCATCCTCCACGCCGACGACCTCTGGCTCGGCCACGTCAATACCTCCCCCGCCCTGCCGGACGTCCTCACCTTCTGCCACGAGGGGCCGTGGAAGGACGTCCAGCAGAGGATGTGGACGATGAATATCAGCACCGGCGACGCGCGCCCCCTCCGCCCGCAGGCGCCCGAAGAGAGCATCGGCCACGAGTACTGGTTCGCCGACGGCGAGCGCGTAGGCTACCACGGGCGCAGCGCCGCCGGCGTGCACGTCTTCGGCCACGTCCACTTCGACGACACCCGGCGGCAGGAGTACGACTTCCCCCACGGGTCGTGCCACTTCCACAGCATCGACGAGCACCTCATCGTCGGCGACGGCTCGCCGCAGGAGCCCTACCTGCTGCTGTGGCGGCTGAAAGAGGGCGCCTACGAAGGCCCGCGCCGGCTCCTGAAGCACCGGGGCAGCTTCCACGTCCAGTTCCTCCACGTTCACCCGCGGATGTTCGCAGGCCCCGAAGGCCGGACCCGCATCGTCTACACCGCCGACCCCCAGGGCTACGGCAACGTGTATATTGCCGACGTCCCCGAGTTCGACTCCCTCCCCGAGGCGAACTGACTCCCCCGCCGCCTCCGGCGGGCCGGTCAGCTCCGCCAGGGGCGGGCCCGTTTGATCTTGGTCAGGGCCTGCCGGGCGATCGCCGCGTCCTCGGCGATCTCGAAGTCGAACATGCCGGCAAGGACGTGGTCGGCGCCGTTTTCAAAGGCGTGGGGGAACGCGCTCCGCGGCGGTATGGCGCCGGCGGCCATCACCTTGAAGGCGATCCACGGCTTGTCCACGGTCTTCATGAACTCGGCCACTTCCTTGGGGTTGTTGCACCAGTGCCCGGGGACCTCGCTGGTGGGGCGTTTCAGTTGGCCCTGCTTCGGCGCGGAGGGGTAGCGGTGGTGGTGAAACGTCTTGATGTAGAAGTCCGCGTCGATCTTGCTCTTCCTGCACCGGATCAGCACGTTCAGGTCGTGGGCGCAGAGCCCGGAGGGGAAGCCGAAATCCCTGACCATGTCGACGGCCTTGGCGATCAGGTCCAGCTTGGCGCCGGAGGCGAGCCGGTCGGCGTGGACGCCCCACAGGTAAATCGCGTCCGCCCCGTCGTCGAGAGTCTGCTCGACCTGTTTCCTGTAGGCCTCCAGCCCCGGCTGCACGCGGGCGGTGGGGCATATGATCCACTGCATCTTCCCCCCGTGCCGCTTGCGGTGCTTCTTGAGTATCTCAAGGACATGCCGGTGGGTGTGAACGACCAGGGTGTTGATCCCGTGGGCCTCGGCCAGGGCCAGCGTTTCCAGGATCTTCTTCTCGGTGTTGTAATGGGCGGCGAGGTTGTAGACGTATTTCAGGTCCCGGCTGTGGGTGTAGTGCGTGAGCAGGTTGCCGCCGAGGAGCAGGCGGCTGACGGACAGGTCCCCGATCCGCCCCGCCGGCAAGGTGTTCTTGGGCGTGGCCGGTCGGGTGGCAACGGATGGCTTCTTCCCGCCCCGGGCGCCGGCTGGGGCCTCTGCCCCGCCGCACTGCCCCGCAACAGCACCCGAGGCGGAGGCCAGCAGCGATTTCTTGATGAAGGCTCGGCGGCTCATTTCTGCGGACATCACGTTCTCCCTGATGAGGTGCGGCTGACGTTTCCCGAATGGATTTCCATCTCCCGTCTCGCGCCCGGACGAAGCTCGATCCGCTTCGCCCCGCACCATCCTCTTAAACACCATCGACCTGATAGGTGTTTCGCCGACAGCCGCGCCATTTGCCAACGAAACATGCGGGGCTGGCGATGGTTAGCAATACATGGAGAGTGCGCGCGTAAACCTTCGGAGAAGGGGCGTCATGAAAAAGACCCGGCTGGGACTTTGTCTTGTTGTGATCCTTTTCACGGCCTCGGCTGGCTGCGGCGAGCCGGTGGTGATCCTCGACGAGACCGCCTACTGGCGCTTGTGGCTTCAGGGCGGGCCCGTGCCCATCCACTACGAGGCCCTCAAGACAGAAGGCGAGAAGCTGCTCGGCAAGAGGCAGCTCGACCGATACCGGCAGATCGTGCAGAGACGGCTGGAGAAGGAAGGCCGGAAGAGCGACGACTGGATGAAGGAGCTGTACTACCCGGCCGGTTATCTCAACCTCAGGCTGTTCAACCAAGTGACGTCCTCGCCGCCGGGGGCGGGCTGGATGTCGGTCGATTTCGACGACAGCGACTGGAGCTGCTACCGCAAGCCGTTCAAGATGGGCAAGGACTTCTACCTCGACGGCTACGTGGACCACTTCTTCCACATCAAGAACACGTACTTCCGCAGCACGTTTGAGATCCCGGATGCGGCCAAGGCGGGCGAGCTGACTCTTCGGCTGGTGTACCGGGGCGGGGTGCGGGCGTTCCTGAACGGCGAGGAGATCGCCCGCGGGCACCTGCCCCCGGGCCCGCTGAAGCCCGAGACCCCGGCCGAGCCTTACCCGACGGAGGCCTACTACGCCGGCAAGGGCGAGCACCCCGGCATCCTCACCGGGCGGCACGCCGCGTGGGCGGTCGGGAAGGACGGTTTCCTGGTCCCGGACACGATGGTCTTCGCCCGCCGCCCGGACCGGTACGAGGAGATGCGGGCGAGCGACAAGGTCAAGGGCCCGTACCGGCGGGTCCGGGCGCTGGGGTACGGGGGGCGCTGCTACATGACGCGGGCGGGGTGGGAGCGGATCGTCAAGGTCCGCAACCGCGAGCTTCGGGTGAAGGTCCCCGCCCGCCGGCTGCGGAAGGGCGCCAACGTGCTGGCCGTGGAGGTCCGCACCAGCCCCCCCGGGCCTTTGGCGATGCGCTGGGCGATTGCGTGGGAAGGCAGTTGCACGTGGAAGCACGGCTGGCTGCTGGGGGTGAAGCTGACGGGTCGGGGCAAGGACATTCCGCCCACGACGCGGCGGCCGGCGGGGGGGCAGGTGTGG
>CAZNSB010000253.1:5449-7568 GCA_964575155.1 uncultured Planctomycetaceae bacterium
TGAAGGGGCTGAAGGCCGCCGTCAGCGACTTCCGCGGCGGCGGGCGGACGCTGCCGGCCTCCATCGCTCGAGTGCTCTACCCGCTCGCCCGCCCGGAGTGGGAGATGCGATCGACGGGCGAAGGCAAGGGCGGCGGCGAGGGCTCCCGACCGGGCCTGACCCGCGGCAACGCCATGGTCGTCCTCGACCGCTACAGCCACGAGAAGGACATCGTCCGCCCGGTGGCCGGCGAGGAGGCCCTCGAGCGGCAGAGGCAGCTCCAGGTGACCGAGGCCAAGCGGATCCGGTTCTTCGACCATCTCTCCGACCGTCCGCCGGCGACGGTCCCGCCCGACACCTGCCAGCCGGTGTGGCTTTCGGTGACGATCCCGGAGACCGCGGCGGCGGGGACGTACCGCGCCAGCCTGAAGATCGAGGCCGCCGGCATGGAGCCGGTGACGATGCCCGTGGAGCTGGAGGTGGCGGACTGGCGCGTGCCCGAGGGGCGAGACTTCCAGCCGATCATGGCACTGGAGCAGTCGCCGTACGCGGTGGCCCGGCACTACAAGGTCGCGCCGTGGTCGGCCGAGCACTTCCGGCTGATGGAAAAGAGCATCAGGCTGCTGGGGCGGGTGGGGAACGACTTCCTGGCCATTCCGGTGGTGGCCAGGACGGAGTTCGGCAACTCCGCCGACTCGCCGGTGCGGATCATCCGCGGCGCCGACGGGGGGCTCTCCTTCGACTTCACCGTGCTGGACCGCTACCTGGACCTGGCCCTCCGCCACTGGGGGCAGCCCCGCTGCATCTGCTTCGTGGTCGACCACTGCGGCGGCACGCCCTACGACCAGACCCTTCCGGTGATGGACGCGGCGACCGGGAGGACGGAGCTGCTCCAGATCGGGCGGAAGGGGCCTCCGCAGCGCCGCCGGAGCGTCTGGCGGGCGGTGGCGGTCGCCATCCACGAGCACATGAGGCGGCGCGGGCTCGCCCGGTCGATGTACTGGGGCATGCACGGGGACGGGGTGAACGACCCGACGCTGCCCAGGCTGCTGCGCGAGTTCGTCCCCGATCTCACCTGGGCCCGCTTCAGCCACCAGTACCGCCCGGACCACACCTACACCTTCTGCGCCAACGTCCGCGGCGGGCACAACCTCGCCGCCGTCAGCCGGAAGGGATGGAAGGGCCTCGCCGGGCCGGTCAACCTCTGGCTGCCCAGGCACTGGAACAGCATCGCCACCGCCGAGGGCAAGTCGGCCCCGGCGGCGTACCGGCTGGGCATCGAGCGGACGCTGGTGGCCGGGGCGCCCGGGCTGGCGCGGATGGGGGCCGACTACTGGGACTCGACCTGGCTGCACGACTTCCCGCTCAGCCCCTACACCGGCATGCCCATCCTCTCGGTGTTCTGGCCCGGGCCGGAGGGCGCCGAAAGCTCGGCCCGCTACGAGATGCTCTGCGAGGGCCTCCAGGAGGTCGCCGCCCGCATCTTCCTGGAGCAGGCCCTGGAGAAGCTCGCCGACCCCAAGCTCCAAAAAGAGGTCACCGACATCCTGGAGAAGCGGATCCACGACACCCTGTTCGCCCTGGTCTTCGCCCCGCACGTGAAGATCGAGGAGTACTCCAGCGGGTGGCAGGTGCGGTCGCGGCGGCTGTACCGGGCGGCGGCCAGGGTCGGAAAACGCATCGGCGTGGACTTCGCGACGAACTCACTTCGCGCCGCCGTCGGCGCCCGCGGCAGCCGGAAGGTCGAGGTCAAACTCCGCAACTGGACCTCCCGCCCGCGGGCGTGGAAGGTCGCCTCGGCTCACGACTGGATCCGGCCGCGGCGGGCCGCCGGTACCCTCAAGGCCGCCGCCGAGCCGCTGGAGATCGCCCTCGACGCCGGCGAGCTGGAGCCCGGGGAGCCCGCCACCGGCACGCTGACCCTCACCGACGTGCAGACCGGGCGGACGGAGACGCTCCAGGTCACCGCCGACGTCAGCGGGGTCTTCCGGCTGACGGGGGCGGAGACGGTCGTCAACGTGGACTGCGGCACGGAAGGAACGCTGGGCTTCACGCTGCTGAACCCCGGCGCCGCCGAGCTGGACTGGCGGATCGCAAGCCCGCTCGGCTGGCTGCGGGCCAAGCCCGCCCGCGGCAAGCT
>CAZNSB010000254.1:0-7530 GCA_964575155.1 uncultured Planctomycetaceae bacterium
GGGTCGCCTCGGGAATCGTCATGAAGTACCGCCGCATCTCGGGATGGGTGACGGTGACCGGGCCGCCGCGCGCGATCTGCTCGCGGAAGATGGGCACCACGCTGCCCGCGGACCCGAGCACGTTGCCGAAGCGGACGATGACGAACTTCGTCTCGTCGGCCCCGGCCTCCGAGGAGACGGCCTGGCAGTACATCTCGGTAATCCGCTTGGTGCACCCCATGATGCTGGTGGGGTTGACGGCCTTATCGGTGGAGATGAGGACGAGGGCGTCGGCGTCGACCTCGCGGGCCATGTCCACGACGTTGCGGGAGCCGAAGACGTTGTTCTTGATGGCCTCGCCGGGATTCAGTTCCATCATCGGCACGTGCTTGTGGGCGGCGGCGTGGAAGACGACGTCGGGCCGGTGCTGCCGAAAAACGGCGGCGAGCCGCGCGCGGTCGCAGATGTCGGCGATGACCGGCACCACCGGCAAGTCGGGGGCCTTGCTTCGGAGTTCCCGGTCGATGTGGAAGAGGTTGTTCTCGGCCTGTTCCAGCAGGACCAGCCGCTCGGGCCGGAACGCCGTCACCTGTCGGCACAGTTCCGACCCGATGGAGCCCCCGGCACCGGTCACGAGGACGACTTTGGCGGCCAGGAAGTGCCCGATGTTCTCGGTATCGAGTTCGACGGGTTCGCGGCCGAGGAGGTCGTTGATGTCGACCTCGCGGAGGCGGCGGACGTCGAGATGGCCTTCGATGAGGTCGGCCACGCCGGGCACGATGCGGAACGTCAGCCGCTGGCCCTTGCAGACCTCGATGATGCGTCGGAGTTCGTCACGGGTGGGCCTCGGCAGGGCGATGACGACCTCCTCGGCGTTCTGGCGTTTGGCGATCTCGGCCAGAACGTCCACACCGCCGAGCACGGGCACGCCGTGAATCCGCATGCCGCGCTTCCGCAGGTCGTCGTCGATGAACCCGACGACGTGGTACTTTTCGACGGGCAGGCGGTAGAGTTCGCGCAGGACGCCCTCGCCCGCGTCGCCGGCGCCGATGATGAGCACGCGCGTCAGGCCGGCCGGGCTGACCGGGCGGGAGCCCTCCCGAATGATGCGAACCAGGAACCTCAGGCCGCCCACCATCGCAATGGTGCCCGCCCAGTCGATGATCAGCACCGTGTCGGGCACCTGGACGGACGTGGAGATGATGCCGCGCCCGGGTTCAGGGCCGAGATACCTCACAATATACACGCCAACAAAAATAATGGCTGTCGAGATGTGGCTTGCCTTGAACGTCTCGACCAGGTCCTGGATGCTGACGTACTGCCACCAGCCGGCGTACAGGCGGAAGTAGCCGAACACGATCAGTTTGACCACGGCAACGAAGAGCAGGAGTTCGTAGAAGTCGCGCCAGGTGCTCTCCGGCACGCCGGCCGTCCCCGGCGGAAGGAGTCCGATCTCGTCGAACGTGCCGTTGCCGTTGTGGTCGACGTCTTCGGGGCCGGGGAAGTTGCCGATCGGCGCGTTGTCGACGTCCTGCTTGTCCGCAATGGGGGCCGCCGCGGGAGGAATCTGGAACTCGTACCGCAGCCCGTACGCCAACCAGAGCGAGGCGACGAACAACAGAACGTGGACCGCCCCCACGTACAGGTGGCGCAGGGCCGGCCCGTACCGCCTCGACAGCCTCCGTGTATCCTGCTGTGTCGCCATGCGCCCCGTCTGCCGCTGGTCAGGGCAACCGCGTGTGGGTGGGCGCAGTAGGGTGAACCGCTTGGGGGTGACCCGTTCTTCATCGGCACCAGGGCATCGATTTCTTCAGCAGAATAAACCAGAGGCCCGATGGGTCATCCTCCGTGTCCACCGCGCGCTTCCCCAACCAATGGAACCCCGTCACATGCGTCTCTATGGAAGTATACAACCCGCCCCCGTGCGGGTCAAACCCCATCGCGGCAAGAGGCTTTTCCAGCACGACCTCTCCCTTGACGGGAGAGGGATGGGGTGAGGGCGAATGCCGTCCATCCATTGGATGCTCCCCCCTCACCCTAACCCTCTCCCACCAGGGGACAGGGAATGTGAAGCAGCCGCTACGGCACCCGGTCGAGCCGAAGCCCCAAGCGGCGGGCGCGGCAGCGGGCCGCGGCGACCTCCTCGGGCGCGGGCCGGCGCGCCAGTTCCGGCCACTGGCCCCCCGGACGCACGCGCCCGGCCGGGCGATACTGTCCCATCACGTTCACAAAGGTACCCGGAGACAGCGAGGCGAGAAAGTCGAGGATCGTCCGGCTTTCCGCGCCCCCGCCGGGCATGACCAGGTGCCGGACGAGCACGCCCCGGCGGGCCAGGCCGCCCTCGATGACCAGGTCACCCACCTGGCGGTGCATTTCGCGGAGCGCCGCGCGGGCCACCTCCGGGTAATCCGGGGCCGAGCAATACGCCTCGGCCGTCTCGGGCCGGCTGAACTTCAGGTCCGGCATGTAGATTTCGACCAGGCCTTCCAGGTGCCGAAGCGTCTCGACCTTCTCGTAGGCGCCCGAGTTCCAGACCACCGGCACCGAGAGTCCCTGGCCCCGGGCCGCGATGATCGCCTCGGCCAGCGCGTGGGCCACGTGGGTGGGCGTCACGAAGTTGATGTTCTCGCAGCCGGCGGCCTCGAGACGGAGCATGAGGCGAGCGATGTCGGCCGGCGTCCGCTCTGTCCCCGATGGGAAGTGGCTGATGTCGTAATTCTGGCAGAAGACGCACCGCAGGTTGCACCCGCCCAGGAAGATGGTGCCGGACCCGCCCCGGCCCACGAGGCACGCCTCCTCGCCGAAGTGGGGTCCGGTGCTGGCCACCGTCGCCTTCTCGCCGACGCCGCACACGCCGCGCTCGCCGGCCGAGCGGTCGACGCCGCAGTCGCGGGGACAGAGATGGCAGGGGGCAATCATGGCCCGGAGCGGCGAGGAGAGGTCGGCCCGGTCAGCGCGCGTCATTGCCCCGGCCCCCTCCAACAACAATGATCAACAAGGAACACCCAACACCCGATACTCAAGTGCACCGGGGCGGCATGCCCTCTTGCCTTTGATGCCTCTGCGCGGTGCGGATGCTCGCGAACAGAATCGAGATCAATTCATCGCACTCGCCGAGCAGGGGATCCATCTTCTCGGGAGGACCGACCAAGGCCTTACGCTGGACCAACAGCAGCCACACACGTACCTCGCGCAGTTCCTTGAGGGCCACCTTCAACTTGTGCACGAAATCCGCTCGCGACTCCGCGCTCTGCGCCTCGCTGTAGTTGGCAAGCGGTGACGTCCCACACCGTGTCAACTGATTGGCGATGTGGTTGCCGACTCGTTTGGGAGGCAGCGCCTCCACGACATCAACCAGCCGCTCCGTGAAGCGCAGCAGCCTCTCCTCGAGATCATACTCCCTAGAGGAATGTTCCATCATGCGCCCCTTGCGATCGGCCTCCGTCGTTTGCCGTCACTTGGTTATTGGATACTGGGTGTTCCTTGTTGGGTATTGTTGTTGTACGTCAGAGCCGGAACTTCCCATCCGCCTGCACCACCTTGCCGTCCACCTCCAGGTACCCGCCGTGGCGGAGGTCGCAGATCATGTCCCAGTGGATGGCCGACTGGTTCCGGCCGCCCGTTTCGGTGTAACTGCGCCCAAGGGCCAGGTGGATGGACCCGCCGATCTTCTCGTCAAAGAGGATGCTCTTGACGAACCGCTGGATGCCGTAATTCGTGCCGATACCCAGTTCCCCCAGGCGTGTAGCCCCGTCGTCGGTCCGGAGCATGGCCTTCAGGAACGCCTCGTTCTTCTCGGCCGAGGCGCGGACGGCCCGCCCACCCTCGAACTCCAGCCGCACGTCCACCACCTCCTTGCCGCGGTAGCAGACCGGGTACGTGTACCGGATCTCGCCCTCGGCGCTCGTCTCGACGGGCCCGGTGAACACCTCGCCGTCCGGCATGTTGTGCGAGCCGTAGGAGTTCTTCCACGTCCGCCCCTTGACGCTGAGCGTCAGGTCCGTGCCGGGCGCGACGATGTGGACCTCGTCGGCCCCGCGCAGGCGGCGGACGATCTTCTCCTGAAACGTCTTGGCCTTCTTCCACTCGGCCACGGGATCCTTCTTGTCCACGCGGCAGGCGGCGTAGACGAAATCCTCGAACGCCTCCAGGCTCATCCCCGCGTCCTGGGCGTACGCCTCGGTCGGGTACAGGGCCAGCGTCCATTCGTTCTTCGAGAGGACGTAGTCCTGGAGGCGCCGGCGGGCCTTCTGGACGGTCGTCTGCTTCTTCGGGTCCACCGCGGCCAAAGCCTGCGTGTTGGTATCCGCGATGACGTGGAGGGTGTGGTCGGCCTCCTTGGCGCCGGCCATGGCCGAGGCCGGCAGAAACTCGAGTTGGGCCTTCCCGGCCTCGGCGTAGAAGACCTCCGCCGCCCGGTTCGGGCTCATCCGGTACATCGGGTGCCCGCCTCGGCGGAGGACCTCGCGCGAGAGTTCCAACAGCAGCGGCTCGGCCGCCGACGGGCCGGCGATCATCACCTTGTGCCCGCGTTTGACGTTGCGGGAGTAGTTCACGAGCAGGTGGGCCAGGCGGCTGGTGCGCGGATCGGTCATGGGGGATTCCTTTCAGGAAACGGTTTCAGGAGTCTTTTGCCTCACTCCCTCTCCCTCAACGGGAGAGGGTAAGGGTGAGGGTGAATGCCGACCCCCCTTACCTCGTTGCTTCCTCCACAATCGCGATCTCCTCTTCCGTCAGGCCGTAGAGGTTGCAAACGAGGTGGTCGATCCGGCGGTCGGTGGCGTCAATCAATCGCTGGAGGCGGCGCTGCGTCTGCACGCTCCGGGCTTTGGCGAGTCGCTTGTGCAAGTCCAACATCCGCTCGACCCGCTGAACGATTTGGTTGCGTATGCGCGTTCTGTCGTTCTCTCCGCCGGTTAGGGAGCGAACGGGGAATCCTTCCATGTATTGGCCGAAGAACCGCAGGTAAGTTTCGGACTTGCCCTCCAGCCCGGCGCACGTCGCTTGAAAGTAGAAATGGGCCAGCCGGGAGTTCAGCAGGCCGAGAAGATAGAGGTCCCGGCCGGGAATGAAGTAAACTGTATTCGCGCCGTAGTGCCCGTCTTCATCCAGTGCAAACCTCGGCCTCTTGGCGATGTCCGGGAAAACGATCTTCGGCTCTTCCAGGAGTTCGGCGTAAGCGTATTGCGGTTGCTGAAGTTCGTACCAAGCCTGCTCCGTGGCGCGAGTCTTGAGCCGATCCTTGAAGCCCCCCAAGTGCGCCTCCACCGCCGGGTACCGTTCTATCGGCACCCCGTGATACGTGTACAGAAGGTGCTGTCCTGAGGCGCGAAGTGCGTAGCGCCGGACGTGCCGGCCGTTCACAAAGGGCTTGATGATCTCGCGGGCCTTGGCGTTCGACCGGAGGAGGCGCCTTCTTGTGCTCTCGTCTATGACAAACGCTTCGTTCAAGCCAGACTTGATGCCCATGCAGATTTGCCGGCGGCGGTATTCGGCGAGCGGGACAGAGTCGGATTCCAGCCTTCTCAAAAGGGCCGAGGCGGCCGGCGGCGAGAAGTGCCACGAGTCGGCGCCAAGGCGCGACGCGTCCATGTCAAAAGCGCTGTGCTCCGCCGCTTCCTGGAGGGGCATCGAGCCCCCAACGACGGCGGCAAAATCATCAAGGTCCAGGGGCGGGGAATAACGGAGACAAACCTTGCCTCGCCCATCGCGTGACGTAACAAGCACCAAGGTTCTGACCGTTGCGCCGGGAAACACCGGTAGCCCTGCTAGGTCCAGGATCCGTTCCACCGAGGCGTCAAGGGCCAGAAGAGCGCGGAGACGCCGCCCGTAGTTCGCTCGCAGAAACTTGTTCGAAAGGATCATGCCGTAGCGCCCGCGCGGGCGAAGCAGAGCATGGGCACGTTCAACAAAGTACGCATACAGGTCTGATCGCTCATCGTGGCACGAGTATTTTGACTTTAGGTAGTCCTTCAGTTCCTTGAAGGCCTCCATGCGGATGTACGGTGGATTGCCAATGACGGCATCGAAGCCGCGGCGCTTCTTTGGGATCTTCGACCCCAAAACCTTTGGGAAATCTGCCTGCCAGTCGAAGGCGTTCACGCGATCGACCTCTTCGTCGTCAAAAAGGTCCATCTGGCGGCCTTCGTAGAAGTCCGGGCCGACGAGCGAGTTGCCGCACTTGATGTTGTCGGCCAGGTCGGGCAGGGCCCGCTCGTGGAACAGGCGGAGGGAGGCGTCGATGGTCTCGTCGCTCTCGCCCTCCAGGACCTTCAGGAGCAGGCTGAGTTTCGTCACCTCCACCGCCTGGCCGTCGATATCCACGCCGTGGATGTGCGCAAGGAGAATGCGCTTCCGTTCCGAGGTGGTCAGCCGCCACTCGGCGGAGCCGTGCTGGTACAGGCGCGCCTGTTTGCCGCGGGCGTGCTTTTCGGGGCCGTCCTCGACATACCGGTCGCGATACCAGTCCAGCAGATACTGATACGCACCCAGCAGGAACGAGCCGGAGCCGCAGGCCGGGTCGAGGACCGCCAGGGGCCAAACGCCCTTGGCCTTCGACGGGCGGAACTGCTTCGTCAGGCCGCCCACCTCCTGGGGCGTCTTGCCCTTGACGAGTTCGCCGACGGTGTGCCGGACGATGTAATCGACGATGTAGGTGGGGGTGTAATAGACGCCGCCGGCCTTGCGGACCTCCGGTTTCTCCTCGACCTTGGCCCGGTGTCCGGGGGTGAGCCGGATGACCTTGCCGAGGAACCGTTCGTACACGTGGCCGAGGATGTCGGCGGGCAGAACGGAGAACTCGTACGGGCTTTCGGGATAGTAAAGACCTCTGAGAATCGGCTTAAGGACCTTGCCGTCGATGGTCAGGTTGGGTGTGAGTTCGTCCGGTCCTTCGGCCCGGCCCTTTTCGCGGGTAAAGTGGAAGAGGCCGGAGTTGTAGCGCTCGTCGGCTCGCTCGAAGCGCTCGAAGAGCCGGCGGTACACGTTCTCGCCGTTGATCAGACCCTGGAGGGTGCCGTAGGGCTCGACGCCGCGGTCCTCCGAGATACGCAGAAAGACGATGCGGTCGATGGTGCGTTGAACGGCGAAGTTGAGTTCGCGCTGCGAGAGGTCGGGGTTGCGCAGGGCGATGTTGCGGGCGAGGGCGTCGCGCCAGGCTTCGATTTCGGCAAGGAACGCTTCGTCGACCTCCGCGGTGCCGCGCTTGCGCTTGGCGGACTCGGCGTACTTGTCGAAGGAGCCCTTGAGGATGGCGTCGCGGGAGAAGACGGAGGCCAGTTCGCCCCACCGCTCCGGCAACTCCTCATAGTGGATGAGGAGCGTGCGGGCCTTGGAGGGCTTATCGGTCTTGGCGGGCCGGACGCGGCAATCGTAGACGGCCAGTTCCTCGAAGTCCGTGAGGATCGAGAGCGGCAGTTTGGCGGACCATGCGTAACGCCGGAGTTGGAAGGCGGGGGCGGGGTCACCCTTGACGTCGATGCTCGGTTTCTTGGCCTCGACGAAGAACTTGCGCTGGCCGCCGATGCGGAAGCAGTAGTCGGGGGCCTTGGT
>CAZNSB010000255.1:0-7504 GCA_964575155.1 uncultured Planctomycetaceae bacterium
CGCCGGCCACCACCGGACGGGCGATGCCTGGTGCCTCTACCCGACGTACGACTGGGCCCACGGCCTGGAGGATTCGATCGAGGGCATCACGCACTCGCTGTGCTCGCTGGAGTTCGAGAACCATCGGCCGCTGTACGACTGGTTCCTGGATGCCCTGGGCGTGCACCATCCGCAGCAGATCGAGTTTGCGCGGCTGGAGATGACCCACACGGTCATGAGCAAGCGGCGCCTGGCGGAACTCGTGCGCGAGGGCCACGTGGCCGCCTGGGACGACCCCCGGATGCCCACCCTCTGCGGCATGCGCCGCCGCGGCTACACGCCGGAGGCCATCCGGGCGTTTCTGGACCGCGTGGGTGTGGCCAAGACCCAGAGCACCGTCGACGTCCGCCTGCTGGAACACTGCGTGCGGCAGCACCTGAACCGTGTCGCCCCGCGCGTGATGGGGGTGCTGAGGCCGCTGCGGGTCGTCATCGAGAACTACCCGGAGGGCAAGAGCGAGCACCTGGAGGCCGTCAACAACCCGGAGGACGCCTCGGCCGGCACCCGGCAGGTGCCGTTCTCGCGGGTCCTCTATATCGAGCGGGATGACTTTATGGAGGACCCGCCGAAGAAATTCTACCGCCTCGCTCCGGGCCGCGAGGTGCGGCTGCGGTACGCCTACTTCGTCACCTGCACGGACGTGGTCAAGGATGCCGAGGGCAACGTCACGGAACTCGTGTGCACGTACGACCCGGCCACGCGCGGCGGCGACGCCCCCGACGGCCGCAAGGTCAAGGCCACGCTGCACTGGGTCTCGGCCGAGCATGCCCTGGAGGCCGAGGTCCGGATGTACGACCGGCTCTTCGCCGCCGAGAACCCGATGGACGTGGCGGAGGGCGAGGACTGGAAAAGGGGCCTCGCCCCCGACTCGCTCGAAGTGATTGCCGATGCCAAGGTGGAACCGTCGCTGGCCGGCGCCGAGCCCGGGTACCGGTGCCAGTTCGAGCGGAAGGGGTACTTCATCGTCGACCCGGACACCCGGCCCGACCGCCCCGTCTTCAACCTGACGGTGGGTCTTCGCGACGAGTGGGCGAGGATTCAGCAGCGGCAAAATCGGGGTAAGGGGCGGTGATGGTTATAAGTCCGACGATGGCCAGGCGGGTGCAAGCGGTTCAGTAACGGTGGCATCATCTGGGTATAGCAGTGCTTTTCTGGAAATTGTATGCGATTTATTGCGTTTGAGTTGTTTTATGATATCCTCAAAAAGCATATGGCGGTGTGCAAACGCTTGAGGGAGTGACCAGCCGGAGTTTCGCTCAAGGTCGTGAACGATCGTGTACACAGTTACTACGAAGTAGGAATGAAGATGCTGGATTATAGGGGCAATGATTGGCGAGCTTGCGCCGCGATGTATGATATCATTGCGGATGCGGTATATTCTTCGAAGTTGCCAATCGATGTGCTGGCGGTTCTGTGCCATCCGCTTGGCAAGGGACTCTGGTGACTGGAAGACCGAGTTCCGTAATCGGAGCGCATGGTGAAGTAGCAACGGATGGTCCTGAAGGTAATCGCTCAGCACGCGAAAAACGCCGTCTTCTTCCCGATCTAGTAGCGCTTTCAGCAGGTCGTTTGGGTCGAGGAAAGTTGCAGTGGAGTTTGGTAATTGGCTAAGAAGCGGGGAGGGATCGCGGTAGTTCCAGAAAGAGCGCACCGCAATGGCCAAAGAGCGAACAACCTTCATAGGATACGACAGCGCGATGACTCGTGAAATGTGAGTGCACACCCTTTCAATTACAGAGTTGCCGCTGCAACGGCGACACAGTCCCTCCGTTGCTATCCACAAATTCACTAAGCGTGCTTCGTCAGAGGGGGCGTGCATAGCTAGTTGATGGTACTGGAGCGCAGAAATGAGCTGGTCAGCATCATCCTGCTGGAGTGTGGAATTCAAGTCGAGGAATCGCTTAAGCCGTCCGCCCGGATTGCTCGCGTTGCGCATATACGAGGGGACGGATTCGTCGTGGATAAGCACTGGGTCGCCATTCTGTCGTTTCACCAAGCATTCTGGTAGGCTTATGCGGGCCTCGGAGGTAACAGAGTAGAGTTTGGCGACCGCCAGAGCGTTGGCAAAACGCTGGCGTGCTGCGCGCCTGGCGGAGATTGGATCCAATGCGCTGAGCGTTACGGCGGCCACGATATCGCTTGAGCGAGCCGAATCGAAGAACTCCTTTTCCGATGCGTTGGCTTGGGCGCCTTGTCTGTCGACGGGCGAAATCCCTAGGTTTTGCAGGGCGTCAAACGGCAAGCCCTTCGGCCAAGCCACGGAAAGCAAACAGGTGTATTCTGATTCCGCCCCGTCCAACTCGGTAAGTAGCGATGCAACCCTCTCGGTAAACGGAACTGTTTCAGGTCTTCTCAGCAGATCCAGCTTGCTCAGCAGGTGCTGATAAGAGTAGCCGTGCGAGAGTAGGTTTGTGCCTAGACTACCTGTCAGAGCCAGAAGCTCATCATCCGCGTCGGGTGTCGCGTAGCGAATGTGGTGTTTTAGGTCTTTGGCCAAACACTGTCCATAGTCCGCCATCTTGTCAAGCAACACACGGCATCGGTATCTGAGCTCCGAAAGTTGGTCTTGGCAGTTGTGGATTGCTTGAAGGTAACGTGGCACATACTCGAAGTGCGAGGTTATAACTGGATCACGCGAGGCGAACTCGAAGCCTTCCTTAATCAATGCCGGGATGTTGTGTCTGTAAGGATGGTGGGTCTCTGCTATTTCCGCGGCGGAGTCTAGTTCCTCGAGGATGGTCTGTACACTGGAAACCTTGACTTGCCAGGAATCGCAGGTTCTTGGGTCGAACTGCTCGTGCCAGCGCAAGAGGAAGAGCCTGTGAGAGGGCTCTGCGATTTGCCAGCTCTCCCAGTCGGTGGCAGTCGGAAAAATCATGTTTGACCCCGGGGCTGGCCGATGTATAATATGGTTAGGAACTGAAGGAGCCTGGCGGTCGGCTTTGTGGCGAAAGCCCTGCTGACTCTCCCGGCTCCTCTTTTTTTGCGCGCCCGACGAATCACAAGAGAAGTCTTGCGCCCTGGATGTCGGCGAAGTTAGTGTACCGTCAAGTCTGCGCGCCTACAAGCCCACGCCAAACGCAATAACCTTTGACTCCCCTGCCGCGCCGCGGGTATTATCTCTCACGCTAGGAATCCACCGAACCCTGAAAGGACCCGTCATGGCCAGGAAGAACGCCAAGCCGTCGCTGAAGCCTCTGAGGAGGGACAAGTTCGCCTTCGGCCTCTGGTGCGTCATGAACCGCGGGGCGGACCCGTTCGGCGTCGAGACGCGGCCCGAGGTCACGGGCCTGGAGGCCATCCGCGGCCTGGGCCGGCGGGGCGTCTACGGCTTCGAGTACCACGACAACGACCTCTGGCCCATCGACGCCGGCCCGCGGAAGAAGGCCGCCGCCGTCCGCCAGGCCCAGAAGGCCATGAAGGATACCGGCATCCGGTGCACGGCGGCCACGACGAACCTGTTCACGCACCCGGTGTTCAAGGACGGGGCGTTCACGAGCCACGACCCGCGGGTCCGGGCCTACGCCGTGCAGAAGGCGATGGCCAACATCGACACCGCCGCCGAACTCGGGGCCGAGGTCTACATCTTCTGGGGCGGCCGGGAGGGCGCCGACGTCGACATCGGCAAGGACCCCGTCGAGGCGCTCAAGCGGTTCCGCGAGTGCCTCAACTTCCTCTGCGAGTACGTCATCGACCAGGGCTACCGGATGGTCTTCTCGATCGAGCCGAAGCCCAACGAGCCGCGGTCCGACACGTACCTGGCCACCGCCGGCCATGCCCTGGCGCTCATCGCGACGCTGGACCACCCGGAGATGGTGGGTTCGAACCCGGAAATCGCCCACGTCAAGATGGCCGGGCTGAACCCGCTCCACGAAATCGCCCAGGTCCTGGAGGCGGGCAAACTCGTCGACATCCACCTCAACGGCCAGAAACCCCTCCGCTACGACCAGGACATGAGTTTCGGGTGCGACAACCCGAAGGAGGCGCTGCTCCTGGTCAAATTGCTCGAGGACTACGGCTACGCGGGCACCAAGTCGTTCGACGCCCACCCGTACCGGACGGAGGCCGACCCGTGGGACTTCGTCGACCGCTGCATGCGGGCCTACAAGGCGTACCAGGTCAAGGCCGAGCAGGTGGCCGCCGACGCGCGCCTCTGCCAGATGCTCGAGGAACTCCAGGAGACGCCGGGGGCGAGTTGGAACCAGGTGCTCGCCGGCTACTCCGCCCGGGGTGCCGAGAAACTCCGCAAGAAGGCGTTTAACCCGGACCGCCTGGCAAAGCGCCCGCTCCTCTACGAGCAGATCGACCAGCGCCTGACGGAGATCCTGCTCGGCCTGACCTGAGGTGACAACGGCTCCGGTGAAAAAGGTTCCAGGAGTCTTTTCCCTCCGGTGCCGCATGCCGGGCACCTTGGCGGTTGGGCGGGAAAAGACTCCTGGAACCTTTTTCATTTTTCACAGTGGGGGTAGTCGGAGACGGTGCCGTGAACGACGCCCGCAAGACCAAACGCCAACTCCTCGAGGAGTTGGCCGACCTCCGCCGCCAACTTGCCGAACGCGACCCGCCCAAGGCCGGGCCACACCGGCCGGACCTGCTCGATGGGCTCCCGCTTGCCGGACCGGCCTGTTATGCGGACCTCTTCGAGGGCGTGCCCGATGGCGTTTCGGTCGCCGACCCCCAGGGGCGATTCGTTTACGCCAACCGAACGGTCGTTCAGCGAGCGGGCGTGCCGCGCGAACGCCTCATCGGCACGCCGCTCGTCAACATGATACCCCCCGGCGACCGGGACCGGGTCATGGACCACTTGCACCGGGCGTTGCGGGGCGAGACGATTCGCCCGTTCGAACACGCCTACCGCACGACCGACGACAGGACGGTGCAACTCCAGGTCACGGTCACCCCCATCCGCGCCGGAAGCGACGTGGTGGGGCTGCTCGCCATCACCCGCGACGTGACCGAGCGCCGGCTCGCCGAGGCCGAGTGCGGGCGAGCCGCCCGGGAACTCGCCCTCATCCTGGACGGCGTCGCCGAACACGTGATCTTCCACGACCCGTCCATGCAGATGGTCTGGGCCAGCCAGGCGGCCGCCGAGTCGGTCGGTTTCACGCCCGAGAAGATGAGGGGGCGGTACTGTTATGAACTCTGGCACGGCCGCGACGTGCCGTGTGTGGGGTGCCCCGTCCAGGCGGCGATCGAAACCGGCGAGCCCCATCGCGCCGAGATGACCACGACGGACGGCCGGGTGTGGGACGTGCGCGGCCGCCCTGTTTACGATGACGACGGCGCGCTGCTCGGCGCCGTCGAGGTCACGCTGGAGATCACCGACCGCCGGCGGGTCGAGGAGGCGCTGCGCCAGAGCGAGCGGTCCCTCCAGGCCGTCTTCGACGGCATCCAGGACGGCCTGGCCGTCCGCGACCGCGACTGCAACATCCTGCGGGTCAACCGCTGGATCGAGCGGATGTTCGCCGACCAGATGCCCCTGGTTGGCAAGAAGTGCTACGCGGTCTTCGAAGGCCGCGACACGCCCTGCCTGTGGTGCCCGGCCATCCCGGCCATGGAAACCGGCGAGATCCACAGCCACGTTATGCCGTATCCGTCACAGGGGGAAGCCCGCGGGCGGTTCGAGCTGACGGCCTTCCCGCTGACCGACGGGGCGGGCGAGGTGGTCGGCGCCATCGAGCACGTCAGGGACGTGACGGAGCGTTGGCACGCCGAGGAGGCGCTGCGCCAGAGCGAGGCCAACTACCGCGCCATCTTCAACGCCGCCCACGACATGCTCTTCGTCCACGATATCGACTCTGGCGACGTCGTCGACATGAACCGCCGGGCCTGCGAGGCCTACGGGTACGAGCCGGACGAACTGGACCAGTTGAACGAGCAGTTCCGCCGCCGCGACGAGCCGCCCTACGCCTATGCGGACCAGATGCGGGGGCTTCGCCGCGCCGCCGAGGAGGGGCCGCAGGTCTTCGAGTGGCTTGCCGAGGCCCGCGACGGCCGGCGGTTCTGGGTCGAGGTCGGCGTCCGCCGGGCCACGATCGGCGGCGCCGAACGCGTGCTGGCCGTGCTGCGCGACATCACCGACCGCAAAGAGGCCGAGGAGAACTTGAGACGAGCCCAGGCCTCCATCAACGCGGCCTCCGACAGCATCTTCTGGATTGCCCCCGATGGCCGGTTCATGTACGTCAACGATGCCGCCTGCCGAACCCTCGGCTACACCCGCGATGAACTCCTCCGCAAGCGGGTGGCAGACGTTGACACCGATTACACATACGAGAAGCGCGCCGCCCAATGGGAACGCGTCAAGCGCGAGGGCGTCGTCTCGTTCGAGAGTCACCACCGCCACCGGGATGGCCGTGTGTTCCCCATTGAGGTCACGTCACATTACCTGAGATTCGGCGACCACGAGTACGAGTTTGCCTTCAGCCGCGACGTCACCGACCGGAAGCGCGCCGAGGAGGCCCTCCGCCGGTCCGAAGAGGACTACCGCCTCCTGTTCGAGCAGAGCGTGCACGGCATCGTGGTCGTGGCCGACACCAGGATCGTCCGGGCCAACCAGGCGTTCGCCGACATTCACGGATGGTCCGTCGAGGAACTGATCGGGATGACCAGCACGGACCTGCTCCATCCGGACGAACGGGCCGAGGCCGCCGAACGCATCCGCGGAGTCATCGACCGCACGTTGGAGCAGTCGAACGCCCGACCGTACCACGCGCTTCGGGCCGACGGCTCCATCGCCCTGGTCGAATACCGGTCCCGCCGCATCCTCTGGGAGGGCCGGCCGGCGGTCCAGGCCATCGTCCGCGACGTCACCGAGCAGGTCCGCCTCCAGGAACAACTTCAGCAGGCCCTGAAGATGGAGGCGGTGGGCCCACTGGCCGGCTGCGTCGCCCACGACCTCAACATCCTTATGACCGGCTTCTGCTGCCGCGCCGGACTCCTCAAGACCGAGGCCGGGGCACCCGAGTCCGTCCGCGAGACGGCCGACCTCATCGAGGGCGCCGCCCGACGCGCCGCCGAACTGACGAGCCAACTCCTCGGCTTCGCCCGCCGAGGCAAGCAGCAGGACGTGCCCGTGGACCTCGTCGGCACGGTCGAAACGAGCGTGCGGCTGCTGAGCCAGTCGCTGACCCCCGTCGTCTCCGTGCGGACCGACTACCGGTCGCCTCGCGCCTACGTTCGCGGCGACCCGGTCCAGATGGAACAGGTGGTGCTGAACCTGGCCATGAACGCGCGCGACGCCATGCCCGACGGGGGCACCGTCACCTTCGCCGTCCAGCGGCGGGAGGTGGACCAGGAGGCCTGCGAGGGCCACGCCCATGCCGAGCCCGGCACTTACACCGTCCTCTCGGTCGCCGACACCGGCGTCGGCATCCCGAAGGAGCAGCACGGCCGGGTCTTCGAGCCGTTCTTCACGACCAAGCCCCTGGGCAAGGGCACCGGCATGGGCCTGGCTATTGCCAAGCAT
>CAZNSB010000256.1:0-7491 GCA_964575155.1 uncultured Planctomycetaceae bacterium
GCGAAGATCAGCGCCACCGACTGGAGATTGTCCTCGACGTTCGTCTCCATCGGCTCGCCGCCGTCGAGCCAGCGGACGAACTTCTCGATCAGCCAGGCGTTGGCCCACTTGGGCTGGTCGAGCAGGGGGACCTTCCGGCCGGCGCCTTCGGCCCGGTTGGGGCGTTTGCGCTTGGCGTCGTAGTCGAATCGTTCGATCTTGCCGTGGTTCATGATGAGCGTGGCCTGGCGGCACTCGGCTCGGATGTATTCATCGCCCCAGTTGTTGATGCCCACGGCGTTGGCGGCCGCCCCTTCGTAGAACACCCGCGTCCCATTGACGAAATGCATCGTCACCATCGCCTGGGCGTCGCCGGCGAACTCGCTCCAGGGGGGGTTCCAGGTCTGGGCGTAGAGCGTATCGCACGGCAGGCCGGCCCCGGCCAGGTCCGCCAGCAGGTCCAGGTGGTGGACCGACCCCTCGATCATCAGCGGGTCGGGCATCTCGTACCGGAAGGCGCCCCACGTGGGGGAAGTCCGCGCCTCGGCCGTGAAGCGGCAGACGAGGTAGTCCAGCGGGCCGCAATCGCCCGAGCGCACGAGCCCCCGCAGCGTGGTGATGTCCCGGCGGAAGCGATGGCTCATGGTCACGCCCATCTTCACGCCGGCGGCCTTGACCTTCTCGGCGATGCGGACGCTCGCCGCAAGCGTATCGGCGATGGGCTTCTCCGACAGGACGTGCACGCCGTGGGCCAGGGCGACGTCCACGACGGCCTCGTGACAGGCGGGGGGGACAACCACGGCGCAGAAGTCGGCGGGGTTTTCGTCGAAGGCGTTGCGGATGTCCGTGTAGCACTTCTCGGCGGGCAGCTTCAGGTGCTTCCGGGCGTTGGTTAGGGCCTCGGGGTTGACGTCCACCGCCGCGACCGGCTCCACCAGGCCGTCGGCGATATTCGGCGGCAGGAACCGGCTGCACCAGTGGCCGCCGAAGCCGCCGGTGCCCACCTGGATCATTTTGAACGCCATTGTCGGTTCTCCATGCCACGGGGGTGTCGGGGGCGGCGCGGGCGTCTCCCGCGGACTGCAGTCCGCGGGCTTTCACCCGGCCCCTCGGTTCCGGGCCTTACCTCTTCCAAGGCGGGGTCTCGGGCAGGTGGGTCATGAATTCATCGATGAGCCTCTGCTCGTAGTCGCCGGCATACCTTCCGGCGAGGAACCTCTCGGCCGACTCGTCGTGGAACCGTTTCCACGAGGCCGCCTCCTCGCCCGGGTTGACCGGATAGAACAGGGCGTCGTTGCTCTTGGCGGCCTTCATGTCGCCGGGGGCGTCGCCGACCATGAGGATCCTGTCGGGGGCGTACCTCCCGCCGGCGCCGTACTTGATGTGCTCGGCCTTCTTGCCCATCTCCTGCCCGCAGATCATCTTGGCGTACGGGGCGATGCCGTGCTCGGCCCACTCGCGCTCGAGGGCCTCGTTGGGGGTGGCCGAGACGACCATGACGTCGGCGCGGTCGGCGACGTTCTGGAGGCTCTCGCGGACGTGCGGGAACGGGGGGACGTCGTGCACCCGAACGGCCACCAGCCCGTTCACCAGGTGCGTCCACAGCGCCAGCCGGAGGATGCACTGCTCCGGGCCCAGGTCGGCCTCGACCAGGTCGCGGCCCTTGGCGGAATGGGCCAGGGCGACGGGCTCGGCGACGATCTCCCGCAGCAGGGCCTTGGCGTCGCCGTCGAGGCGGGTCTCGGCGAAGCGGAGCAGCCCGTCGTTGCTGAGGTTGATCTGAGGGAGGTCTTCGGCGGCCTGGATGAAGCGGCCGATCACGTCCAGGTGCGCCTGGAGGGGCTTCTCGAAGCGGTCGTAGGGGGACAGCTCCATCAGGTACTGGAAGGTGTCGCGCAGGGCCAGCCAGCGGTTGCACCCGCGGGTCTGCCCGTTGAGGTTCACGAAGTCCCACACGTCGCGCAGGACCCGCGCCAGCGCCGCCAGGGCGAAGGTCTGGAGCACGGCCACGACGAAGCAGAACTTGTGCTTGACCTCCATGGTGTCGAACGCGCACCCGTCCGAGTCGATGCCGATGAAGAAGTCCCTGCTCTTGGGGAACGCCTTTAGCTGCTCGATGTAATCCGCCATGCTCAGCTCCTATTGCCAATTGCCCATTGTCAATTGCCCATTCGCGGGAGGACGTCAACCCTTCCTCGCAGTTCGCCCGGACCTGCCCTTGGACTGACGGGCCTTCGCGGTCTTCCTCGACTTTACAGCGATGGAAAGCAGTTGTTGGCCCTCGTTGAGAAGGTCGCCTACGAGTCTCCTTCGGGTCAAGCTCGCGTCTGCCGCGAAATCAATCCAGAAGTTCGATTCGTCCGTCTCCTCCTCAACGATGCCCATCTTGTTAACGAAGTCCGCGCGGCTTCGTGCGATGCAGGCGGCTCGGTAGTTCGCGGCGGCGCCAGTGGCTGCCTTGACCAACTGCCTGCCTACAACGTCACCGACGGGTCCGCGAGGGAATGTAGCCACCAACTTGAGGACACGCAGGGCGAAGTGCTTGAACCTCCGCTGCATTTCCTCAGGCGTCATGAGCGGGCTCTCCCGGGCAGCTAGGGCCGTATTCTAATGGGCAATGGGCAATGGACAATGGGCAATGGGCAGTTGCGGCGTCTAGACGCCGCTGTACGCGCTGAAGCCGCCGTCCACGGGGACGACGATGCCGGTGACGAACCTGGCCGCGTCGCTGATCAGCCAGACCAGCGTGCCGATCAGCTCGTCGGGCTGCCCGTAGCGGGCCATCGGGGTGTGATCGATGATCTGCCGCCCCCGGGCCGTGGGCGTGCCGTCGGCGTCCTCGAGCAGGAAGCGGTTCTGCTCAGTCAGGAAGAACCCCGGGGCGATGGCGTTGACGCGGATGCGCTCGGAGTGGTTCTGGGCCATGTACGTCGCCAGCCACTGGGTGAAGTTGCTGACGGCGGCCTTGGCCGCCGAGTAGGCGGCGATCCGCGTCAGCGGGCGGAAGGCGTTCATCGAGGAAATATTCACGATCACCCCCTCGCCGGCGTCGGCCATTGCCCGGCCGAAGACCTGGGACGGGAGCATGGTCCCCAGGCAGTTCAGCTCGAAGACCCACCGGACGGCGTCGGCGGGCAGGTCGAAGAACAGGCTCTCCGGGGGCACGCAGGTGGCCTCTTTCCTGTTCCCGCCGGCGCCGTTGACCAGGACGTCCACCCGCCCGAGCCTCGCGACGGTCTCGGCGAGGGCCGCTTCCACCGCCTCCTTCTCCAGGACGTTGCAGTGGACGGGGCAGGCCTTTCCGCCGGCCGATTCGATCTGGCTGCACAAGGCCCCCGCCGCGTCGTCCATGATGTCGAGCACGGCCACCTTGGCCCCGCGGGCCGACAGCGCCCGGGCCATGGCCCCGCAGAGCACCCCTGCCCCGCCCGTGATCGCCACGCACTTGCCGCTGATGTCAAAAAGGGAATCGTTCCGCATCATGTCGTTCCTTGCCTGTGAAGTCCGCCGCCCGTCGATCCGCCCCCCTTGCTCAAGGTCTTACCCAAGCCCACGCACTGCGGTGCGTGGGAGGTCCCGCCGCGCGGGTACCCGTCCCACGCGACGCATCGCGTGGGCTTGGGGCTCGGGGCCTCACCCGGCAAACGGCGCGACGTGCCTGCCCAGGTGCTTCTCCAGGACGGCGTAGTGGGTCTCCTCGTCCTGTTTCAACGCGCTGAGGATCCGCTCCCGGAACCGGCTGCCGCCGGCCTCGTCCGCCGCCGTCAGCACCGAACCGTACGTCACGTGCAGCGCCTGGCGGGCGTCGAACTCATCCAGCACCGCCGGCAACTCCTCGTCCCTGAGCGAATCGGCCGGCGGGACCTTCCCGACGTCCGCCGAGACGTGATACGTCGCCTTGTCCGTCTCGTAGCGCTGGCGGGCGAAGTCCAGGACCTCACGGAACAGCCGCGGATCGATCCTGGCGACGGCCCGGACCGCCTCCAGGTAGCTCGTGCCGGCGGTCTTGACGTGAACGTGCCCCCCGGCCAGCTCGGCCACGACGGGATAGATGCTGAACTTGTCGGACCCCGAGTGGATCGAGATCTTGTACGGGCCCATCGCCCTCATCACCGCCACGTGCTCGGCGAAGCTGTTGCGGAAGGCGTCGAGATCGCCGATGTAGTCCACGCCCTTCTCGAACCGCCCGACGAATCGCGGCGCCATCGAGGCCCACGCCACCCCCAGCCGCTTCAGCTCGTTGGCGAAGAAGTAATGCTCGGCCGGGGAGGTGGGGCTTTCGGTCTCGTCGACCGAGACCTCCAGCTCGAACTCGCCGGCGCCGGCCTGCTGGAGGTGCCGGTACATCTTCACGGTGTGGGTGACCGCCCGCCCGTACTTGGCCGCCGCCCGGAGCAGCGTCTCCTCGCCGAAGGAGATCCGCCCCCCCTCCAGCTCGAAGGTCCTGCCGATGTACCGGCTGGTCAGGTCGGCGGGGCGGCACTGGAGCGTTTCCATGTCCAGGCGTGCGACCTTCTCGGCCAGGGCGGCGTGGTCGTCGGCGTCGGCGGCGTTGTCCACGTGGGCGCCGGGGTCGATGGTGAACAGGGTGAACCCGGCGGCGGCCGTCACGTCGATGTCCTCGGGTTGCTGAAGGTGATCCGCGTCGGCGCCGAAGCCCTCGTCAAAGCCCTCCTGGAGGACGCCCCAGGTGGCGCAGTCCATCACCTCCTCCGGCGTCCTCCGGGTCCGCGTCATCTCGCGGATGGACTGCTGGGCGAGCACGCAGGCGAGCCCGCTGCCGCGGACCGCCCGGACGTGCCCCGGCGTGGCCACGCCCAGCCGGTCGCCCAGCCCGATGCTCGCCGCCAGCCCGACGCGCCGCGGGCGCGCCCACGGCAGCACCTCGCGGATCGCCGCGGCGTTGGCGTGGACGGTCGGGCCCACGGTCACCGGCTCGCCGGCGACCTCGCCGATCTTCTTGCCGTGGACCTTGCCCGCGCCCACGCACCCGACGAACTTCTCCAGCCCCCGGCGCCCGAGGAAGTACGTCGCCCCCTCCGCCTCGGACACGCTGGCCCCGTAGATTGCCAGCCCGGTGACCCGCTTCAGCTCGGTGAGGCCGTCGTTGGACATTCGCACTCCTGCGTTTCCGGTACGAACGCGTGCCGGGTGCGTGCCGGGTGCCACGGCTGCGCTGTTGGCAGCCGTGCATGCCTGCATGGGTGTCAGTGAGCACGGCTGCACACAACGCAGCCGTGGCACCCATAGATTCAAACTTGACAGTACACTAGCTTGCGCCATATTCATACGCGGCGGCGAGCATGGCTTCAACGTTTTCCGCAGGGACGTTGGGCTGGATGTTGTGGACCTGGGTGAACACGTACCCGCCCTCTGCGGCGCTGAAGACGCCGAGGTTCCGCCGGACGTGCTCGCGGACCTCCTCCGGCGTGCCCAGCGGGAGCACCTGCTGCGTCTCGCAGCCCCCGCCCCAGAAGACGATCCGCCCGCCGAACTCCTCCATCAGGTGCTCGGGGTCCATCCGCTCGGCGGAGATCTGCACCGGGTTGAGGACGTCCACGCCCGCCTCGATCCAGTGCTCGATGTAGCCCTCCACGCACCCGCAGGAGTGCAGGAACGTCTTCCACGGCGTGTGGGCGTGGATCCAGTCGCACAGCCGCTTGTAGTGCGGCTGGACCATCTCCGCGAACAACTCCGGGCTCAGCAGCTCGCTCCGCTGCGTGCCGGCGTCGTCGGAGGCCATGCCCCACGCCACGACGCGGTCGCCCACCGCCTCGCGGTACAGCTCCAGCCGGGCGATGATCGAATCGACGTACCGCCCCATCATCTCGTGCGCGGTCTCCTTCTCGACCATCAGCATCGCCAGCCAGGCGTCCAGGGAGCCCTGGGTGATGTTGTCGGCCAGCAGGGCGCTCAGCCCGACCACCGACAGGGCCGCCCCCCACCCGAGGACCGCCTTGTCGGTGTTCTGGTGCAGGTGCCGGGCGAGCTTCTCGACGGCCCGCAGCTCCTCGCCGGAAACCGTCTGGGGGGGGCGCCAGGCGTCGGGGTCGATCTTCCCCGCCATGGTGGGGCGGATGAAGTCGAAGTAGAAACCGTCTTCCGGCATCCGCGCAAACGGCCTGCCGTCGGGACCCAGGAGCACCCAGTCGCCGCTCGCCTCGGCGGCGATCTGAGTGCCCGGCGGAAAATACACGTCGGTGCCGTCGAAGAGGGTCCTCGGCACCCCGGCTTCCGCGTCGGCCAACTGCCAGCTCGCCGCCGCCGTGTCCAGGGGTATGACGTCCACGTGGAAGGCGTCGAGCACGGCCGGCTCGACCTCGGCCAGGATCTGCATCGTGTCGAACACCTTCGTCGGCGTGTCGATCCCGAGCCCTTTCTTGATGGCGGCGTACACCCGCGAGGCGACCCCCGACGCCCGCATCGCCCCCAGGTCAATCGGCACCCGGTCGGGCTTCTGGAAGTTCAGCGCCTTGGTCACCCGTTCACGAGAATTCACGACCCTGCCTTCCCGTTCCATCCTGAAGCGTGGACAGACAGCAGCCCCGCCCGGAAGGGCGGGGTTGCCCGCTCCCGATCGAGATCCCTACGCCGTGTACGTGCCGGCGGTCGTCTCCCCGCCGGTGCCCGTCCAGTTGCGGTGGAAGAACTCACCGGCCGGCCTGTCCAGCCGCTCGAACGTGTGCGCGCCGAAGTAGTCGCGCTGCGCCTGAAGCAGGTTCGCCGGCAGGCGGGCGGAGCGGTAGCCGTCGTAGTAGGCCAGGGCGCTGCTCATGGCCGGGACGGGCACGCCGAGCTTGACGGCCTGCGTGACGACCCGCCGCCACGACGACTGGGCCTTCCGGACCGCCGAGCGGAAGTAGGGCACCAGCAGCAGGTTGACGACCTCCTTCTTCCCGCGGAAGGCCTGGGTGATCCGCCCGAGGAACTGGCTGCGAATGATGCACCCCCCGCGCCACATCGCCGCGACCCCGCCGTAGTTGAGGTTCCAGCCGTACTCGCCCGCCGCGGCACGCATCATCTGGAACCCCTGGGCGTAGGAGACGATCTTGCTGGCGTACAGCGCCTGGCGGACGTCCTCGACGAACTTCGCCCTATCCCCCCTGAACGCCCGCCTGGGACCGCGGAGCGCCTGCGAGGCGGCCAGGCGCTCCTCCTTGATCGCCGACAGACAGCGGGCGAAGACCGCCTCGCCGATCAGCGTCACCGGCATGCCCAGCTCGCAGGCGGTGATCACCGTCCACTTGCCCGTGCCCTTCTGCCCGGCGCGGTCCATGATCACGTCCACCATGGGCTTGCCGGTCTGCTCGTCGGTCTGGCGCAGGATGTCGGCGGTGATCTCGATCAGGTAGCTGTCCAGCTCCCCTTTGTTCCACTCGGCAAAGGCCTCGCCCATCTCCGCGGGCGTCATGCCGACGGTGCCCATCAGCGCGTACGCCTCGGAGATGAGCTGCATGTCGCCGTACTCGATGCCGTTGTGGACCATCTTGACGAAGTGCCCGGCGCCGTTCT
>CAZNSB010000257.1:0-6953 GCA_964575155.1 uncultured Planctomycetaceae bacterium
GCCGTGATGAGATCATCGCCCGCTTCAACGAGGCGATGCTCGCCTACTACCGCCCGAGAATCTCCTCCCGACGGGAGAACTACGACATCCTCGACTGGGCCAGCCCCCGCTCGCAGCGCGCCCGATTCCAGGTCCTCGCCGACAACGTGGAGCTGGCGGGCAGGTCGCTGCTGGACGTCGGCTGCGGGCTGGGCGACCTGTGGGGGTACCTGAAGGGGCGGGACATCTCCGCCGACTACACCGGCGTGGACCTGCTGCCCGAGATGATCGCCCGCGCCCGCCGGCAGCACCGCGACGGGCGGTTCGAATGCGCCGACCTCTTCGCCGCCAACCCCTTCGGCCGGCGGCGATTCGACGTGGTGTTCAGCTCCGGCGTGTTCAACCTGGCCTTCGGCGGGAACCTCGAATTCCTCCCCCTCGCCGTCGGCCGCCTCTTCGAGCTCTCGGCGGCCCACGTCGTCTTCAACCTGCTGCATCGCCGGGCGGGACGGGCGGGGGGGCGGTACTTCTACCACGAGCCCGCCGAGGTCCTCGCCCTGCTCGCGGGCTTCGCCTGCCAGACCCGCCTGCTCGACGACTACCTGCCCAACGACTTCACGGTGATCTGCCTGCGCCCCCCCGCTGCCGGGGTGGCGCGGCCCGACCCCGGCGCCCCCCCGGCCGCTGGGAACGTCCCGGGAGGACGGTGAGGCTCGGCCCGGCGAGCAGGTCGATGCCGTCGTCCAGGGTGAGCGGCCCCCCGGGCGCCCGCTCGTCGGCGGGGAAGGCCCCGGCCTCGACGGCGGGTGGCACGGCTTGCTTGCCAAGCCGTGTTCCCACATCGAGCAACACTGGTTGCGAGCAACCAGTGCCACCCGAGAGGTCGGGTTCTGAAACAACTTCTTAGCTCGACTTTTGCCATTTTCCACCGCGCAGAACCGCGGAATTCCCAAGGTTCTCGGCAAATGGCTTGGGATTATTTCAACGCCATGGGTTTCCGAGGGTGTGAGAAAACTGGGCAAGCTCGTAAGTAGTTGCTGCATATGGGCTCTTTCACTCGCTCCAAAATGGCAAGAGTCGAGCTTAGGAATATGCCGGCAGCACGGCGAGACCGGGCCCGGCGAGCAGGTCGGTCCCATCGTCCAGCGTCAGCGGCTCGTCGGCGGCCCGCTCGCCGGAGCGCGTCGCAGACCATCTCCAGCCCCGGCCAGCCCCGGACGTTGTAGCTCTCCCGCGCGTACGTAGGTTTCGCGTACCCGCGCTGGACGTAGACGGCGACTTCGGCGCTCATGGGGTTACTCCAGCTCGGGTGCCGCTGTTCGGCGGAGGCGTATCGACGCCTACTCTGGACTGACTTGCGGCAATGTGGTGGGCTGGGTGGTAGGCTGAGTTGTTGGAACGCGTGCCGGGAGCGGCGGTCGCGTGAAGATGGCCAGGGCGATCGCAACAATCATCGCCACGACGAAAGGCCCGAAGATCAAGGGCCACACGTACTTGTCGAGTGTGATGGACCGCCGCATGCGCCACACCTCTGCTTCCACAATACTGGGCACTGTTGAACTTGGCAACCATGATGTCGAGCTTCTGGGCCGCCTTCTAGCGGACGTGTCCGACGACGGGGTCCCCAAACGCGATACGTCGCGTTTGGGGTGCCCCGATCACGCCGGCCTTGTCCACGACGATGGGCTGGAGGCTCCAAATCGCAATACCTCGCGATTTGGAGACCTCTGCCGGAACCCGAACTCCTGGATGGACCGCACCACGGCCTCGACGGCCTTCTCGTTGAGACCTGCCTGCCGGCGGCAGGTAGGCAGGCGGGGGTTGCCCCTGTACGGCTTGATGGATGAGAGCTTGCGAAGTTGTACTTGCATCGTCCGGGTCTCCGCGGACGATGCGACCCCGGTCAGGCTACGGCAGGCTCCGCCCTGACGAGACGGCCAAGCCTGGCCGCTGCTACCATTCTCGGCACCGGCGCCCGGTTACCAAGCCGATTGCGAGCCCTGGCCGGCCTGGCGTCCGACTTGGTCGGGAGGGCTGGGCCGCGAGACTTTGGCCAAGGCCTTGTCGCACTCCTCGACAATCTGTTTGCTGTCGAAATTCGGGCGCGTCCAGCGCTGGCGGGTAAGCAGGATCGCCTCCCGGGCTCGCCCAGTGCCGATCTTGCCCAGGGCATGGACCGAGTAGTACGTCTCGAGGTACACCCCCCTGCTGCGTCTGCCGCGATCACTGTCGGAATCTGCGTTCCATTTGCGGCCCTTGAGGTCCAGGCTGACCCAGTACTTCTCGTTTTCCTTAAGCAGTTCGATGAGCAGCGGCTCGCACGGGTTGTATCCCATCGCTCTCCAAAGCAGGATGACGTCCCGGCGCATCCGCGGGTGCTTCCGGTCTTCGAACGTCGGCCGAAGCAAGCCCCCGGCGACCTTCCCGCATTGGACCATGCCCTTCCTCACCTCCAGCGTCATTCCCCAGCGGGCGTGCTTCAGGTGGAAGGGGAGCAGCTTCTTGGCCCGGGCCAGCGGATCGCCGATCTTCAGGATCCGCTGCACCTCCAAGTGATCCAGGTACCGCTGGATGCGAGCTTTGACCTGCGGCGTCTTGGCCAAGTGTTCCGCGACGGCCTTCTCCGGGTCATCCGCCAGGTAAGCTTCAAAATAGTCCTTCAGGGCCACCGGCTGAACTTCCTCGGGGTCGCGGATGCTGTAGAAATCGGCCTTGGGCTGCCCGGAGATTCTGGACCTGGACTTGCGCAGGAACCAGAGATTGTCCTTGCCTGCGTCCTCGACCAGGGGCTTGTGACTGCGAGCACTGTTGCCGGTGTCGAGGATCTCGACGATGTCGGCCGGATAGTCCTTTCGTCCCCGACGCCGGTTGATCCTCATGTTGCCCGTGTCAATGTACCCCCCGACAACAGGCGTCAAACCGTAGTGGATGATGATAGGGATCTCCTTCTCCTCCAGCTTGCCCTTGATCTCCTGGGAGACGAGCAGCGTGGCATGGAATTCGCGCGGCCCGCCGGTGTTCGGGACCTTCTCCTGGACGCACCGAATGGTCTGGGGCTTCAGGCGGGCAACGGCGATCAGCTCCGACCGCTCCACGATGACGGCATCCTCGTAGGGAACCCGCAGCCGAGCCTGAGCGGATGGCCCGGGCAGGACGAACAGAACGAGCAGCAACAGCAGAGCTTCAGCCCCTCTCTTCCCCATGGTTGTTTCCTTGCCACAGACGGCCGAGCCTGGCCGATACCCTTATTATCGGCGCCGGCACCGGCGCAGGCAAGGGCGTACCTGCCTAGAACAGCCGGGGCTCGTCGTCCCGCTGGCGTCGGCGGCCGGCGGGACCGGCTCGACGCCCTCCAGCAGCTCGGCCCGCTGTGGTGACGATGAGGGCCTCGGGTGGTTGGGCAGGGTGCAGATGCCGAAGCAGCGGCCCCCGCTGCGGGGGCGGCGCAGGCGCCGGGGCCAAGGAAGCTCAATTTAGGGTTGCACTGACCGGGCGGCTGTGCTAGGATTAGCTTTCAGTTCCGCCCGGTCTCCCCCCGCCGGGCGGAATGTGTGCCCTGCCTGCGGGCCCCCCTGCCTGCGGGCGGGGCTTTTTTTTCCTGCCCAGACTCCGGCCAGAAGTGCGGCGGGCCGCCCGCCGGGCGCTACTTCGACGGAAACCACGAAGGCCGCTCCGGCCGCTTGCCCGGATCGGCGAGCAGCTTCTGCCAGGCCTCGTCGGTGAGGCGGTCTTTCATGGGCTGCTTGAACTCGTAGTAGCTGAAGACGGCGCCGTGGAACGTGGTGCTCTTCCCGCCCAGGGGCATGGTGACGGTCAGCAGGAAGGGCGTGCCGACGGCTTCCTCGAGGGCAACCTGGGCGTTGGTGTCGGTGTGGACGTCGGCGACCAGGGCCATCTGCGAGTCCGTCTCCGAGAGCACCTTCCGCCGGAGCGGCGCCGGCAGGACGGTGGTCTGCTTCAGCCCGGGGGCCACGCGGGAAATGAAAATGTCATCCCTCATCAACAGCGGGCGTCCGGCCAGCTCCTTCTCGGCGATGGCGCCGAGGTCGTCGCAGATCTCGGCGAAGGCGCGGTAGTTGCCGTCGAGCCCCTCGGGCATCACGCCGAGGGCGGCGAGGTCCTTCTGCATCTTCCTGACCATGGCGGCGATTCTGCGAAAGACCTCCGGCTGCGGCTCGACGTACCCGGGCGGCGCCGGCGGGTGGCTCGAGACACCGCGCTTCGTCGGCGTATAGCTCTGCTTGGCGTAGAGGATGGTGTCGTGCCTCAGCTCCGTCCAGGAGGCCAGGGCGGTCGCGAGCTGCTTCCGAACCCACCCGCCCCCCCGCAGGCACGCGGGCACGCGCTCGGACCGAATCGGGCCCATCATCGGCTGGAGGGCGTGCAGCCAGGCGTAGTAGAGGTTCTCGTCCCTGCGCGCCTTCATCATCGCGGCGACGTCCTTGCGGAGGAAGGTCATCATCTTCTCGTACCCGCCGTACTCGGTGTCGCCGTCGGCGGCGAGGATGGCCAGGGCCTCGTCGGAGCCGAAGACGGCCATCACGTCCAGCCCGCGCGGCATGAAGCGGCGCTCGCGGGGGCTCATGTAGCGGTTGAAGCCCCAGGTGAAGGGGCGGGGCTTGCGGGCGCCGGTGTAGGGCAGCGGATGGGCGCCGACGCCCTCGCCGAAGGGCACGTCCGCATCAGTGACCAGGCACTGGGTGATGTAGGAGTCCGGGGTGAAGCGCTGGGCCATGAAGCAGAATCCCTCTCGCCCCGCGCCGGAGGAATCGACGCGGGGCTTGCTGAAGTCGGCGGCGGCGGCGGCGAACCGGCGGACCTTCGCCTCGTCGGTGAGCTGGGCGGCGGCGGGGAGCCTGCCCCAGACCTTCTCGGCGACGGCCTTGACCTCGGCGGGGTTGAGGTCCTCGGTCCGCCCGGCGAAGAGGACGGTGGGCGTGTACAGCCGGTTCCAGGTCTGAACGGCGGGCCTGCCGTCGATCTGGACGGAGTGGAGGATGCCCGCGACCAGCAGCAGTTGCCGGGTCTCGGCGAGCATGTGGCGGTCCGACCAGGGGTCGGGGATGGGCAGGTTTTGGGGGCGGACCTCGCGCACGCGGAACATCCGCCGCCCGTACCACATCATCGCCTTGAAGTACCGCCTGAACTTCTCGTTCCGCGTGTAATGCCCGCGCGGGACGTACTGGGAGAAGTCCTCCGCGTGCGGGAGCGTGGCGCTGATGGCGAAACCCGCGTGCTTGTCCATGAGGGCCAGGTCCTTGTTGACCTTCCCGGCGAGCGAGGGCGGGACGTGGAACTCCGCGTCCAGGATCTTCGCCGGCACGCAGAAGAAGGCCAGCAGGGCCTCGTGCTCGGCGCGGAGGGGGGTCTTCTCGGCCAGCACCATGCACCGCTCCAGGCGATCGACCATCGCCTTGGTCAGCTTCTCCGCCAGGCCGTACAGCCGGTCGATCTCGATCGCCCGCAGGGAGTAGTCAAACAGCAGGTGCCCGGTGTGCAGGGCGAGGTCGGTGGTGATGAACTGGCTCCGGCCGGCCTTGCGGAGCTTCTCGTAGACGTCGTAGATCTCCTTGTGGGCGTAGTCGGGTCGGATGGTGAAGGCGGAGCCGTCGGGGGCCTTTTCCCCCGGTGCCGCCGCCGGCGCCCACGCCGCGACGGCCGCCGCCGCTGAGATCAGCAGTCGGTATCTCATGGAGGTCCCTTTCGGCGTCCCCTGGTCAGGGCCGAACCCGCCGCGGCGAGCCTGCCTGCGAACGGACCGGGCGGGAGGAGGTTCACGGCCAGGGCAGCGGCTTCTGCGGGCCGGGACGCTTCTTGCCCGAAAGTCGCTCCCAGATCGCCACCCCGTCGTTCTCCAGCTCCTCGAAGACGACCTGCCGGCGCTCGACGTCGTAGATGCCGTAGTAGCCCTCCTCCAGCTTGGCCTGGCGGGAAATCAGAAGCAGCTTGTTGTTGATCCACCGGGCCTGGAACGGCTTCCAGCCGTGAACCGACGTGATCCGGGCGGCGGCGTCCTCGGTGGCGACGATGATGGCCTCGGCGTTGTTGGGCAGGGTGCAGATGCCGAAGCAGTACGTCTTGGACGGGCTGGGGGTGATCTCTCGGCAGCCCTTGATGGCGTCGAACGGCGCGGGGGCCGCGCGGAAGATCCGCCCCGGGGCCCTGCGGTAGACCCGCCTGGGGCCGGTCCACTTGGCAAGGTCCGTCGAGTACACCGTCCCCCCCTCCAGCCACAACGTGCCGAACTTCGCGGGAACGTGCGAGCTCCGCCCCCCCGTCGGGCACCAGGCGGTGTCCTCGTTCCCCCCCGGCAGCCGCGCCAGCCGGTTCAGATTCCCGGCCCACGTCCGGGAGACCCACGCGTCGTCCTCGACCAGCTCCTTGAAGGGCACCGCCACCTCCGCCCGCCAACCGGTCTTCTCGACCTTGGTCTGAATCCGCAGCTTCGGCTTCCAGGATCGGTCCCACCGCCGCCCGGCGCCCTTGGCGTCGTAGGTCGTGCCCAGGGTGTTGATCACGATGTGGAAGTACTCCCCCGTCCGCGTGCCCGCCGGGTCCAGGAACAGCTCCACGGACTCGTCGTTCCACACCGGCCCGTCGCGCTCGGTGACCTCGGCCTTGACCTGGTCCATGGGCGGGAGGGAGCACTGGAAGAAGACGTACATCTCCCTCTTGGCGGTGATCACGTAGGCGGTGGTGGGCGCGGCGACGGGCTTCTTCGGATCGGCGATGTTCTTGAGCTTCAGCGGCGTCGCCTTCTTGTACATCTCGTCCATCTCGCCGTCGATGTCGGGGATGTCGTCGGGGATGTCCGGCACGCGGACGGCGGGGTAGCTGGAGACCTTCAGGAAGGCCTTGAAGGACTCGTCCAGGGTGGTGGCGCGGGGCTGAAGCCAGGGTTTGGGCTGGGAGCCCCCGGCCGCCGGGGCGTCGGCCGGCTTCGTCCGGGCCTCCTGCGTGGTCGGCGTGGGGGG
>CAZNSB010000257.1:6963-7484 GCA_964575155.1 uncultured Planctomycetaceae bacterium
CATTGCGGAACGCGGGCGGGCTGCGTACACTTCCGGGCGACGCGGCCGGCCGGCAGGGAAAAGGAACATGCCAGACAAAACGGACGAGAAGCAGCGTGTGCTGACGCAGTGCAGGGAACTGGGCATCGCCACCATCTGCCTGTGGTTCACCGACGTGCTGGGGCGGGTCAAGAGCCTGGAGATGTCCCCGAATCAGCTCCCGGAGGCGCTGGAGGAGGGGGTGGGCTTCGACGGCTCCAGCGTCGAGGGGTTCGCCCGCATCGAGGAGTCGGACATGCTGGCCATGCCGGATGCCTCCACCTTTGCCGTCCTGCCCTGGCGGGCGGGGGAGCATCCGGCGGCCCGGCTGATCTGCGACATCATCAACCCCGACGGCACCCCGTACGCCAGCGATCCCCGCTACGCCCTCCGCCGCATGCTCGCCAAGGCCCGGGCCATGGGCTACACCTTCCACGTCGGGCCCGAGCTGGGGTACTGCTATTTCAGCGGGAACGCCGCGCCCCCCGCCGGGCTCGACAAGG
>CAZNSB010000258.1:0-7479 GCA_964575155.1 uncultured Planctomycetaceae bacterium
CAGCCGGCCCGCCTGCTGATCGATGAATGACCCCGTGCCGGCTGCACAGTCGCCGTTGGTGGCGTAATCGACGATCGAATACCCCTCGGCGCCCGAGGCCAGGAGCAGGTACTTGCTGGTCTGCCCGCCCATCTCGAAGACCGTGCGCGCTTCCACCCCGCAGGCCGACAAACCCAGGGCGATGGCCTTGAACTCGTTGACCGTTCCGGCGGCGAGCTTCTCTGCGACCAGCTCCCCGGCCGAGCCGGTGAGGCAGACGCCGGCGACATGGGCCGCGCCCACGGCGCCGATGAGCTGCTCCAGCAGGGCGGTGGCGCTCTCGATGGGTCTGCCCCGGGTGCGGCGATAGGCGCTGAGGTACAGGTCGAGGCCGGCGACCGCCCCCCCCGCCCCGCCGGCCTCCGGCCGGGCACGCGCGAACTGCCCGTCGGGAAACTCCAGCGGCGTCGCGCGGGGCGCAAGCAGGGCCGCGGTCATGCTCACGGCCCCGACGTCGATCCCAACGAAGCACTTCATGCGGTCGCTCCTGGCCTCCGTGCGCCCGACCCGATCCGCGCCCCGCGCAGAGAGGCGCCTGTCTCACAATGATAGGCAACCGCCCGGCGGGGTGCGCACGGAAAGCCGGCCCTTGCACCCCGGAACTCCGGAGAACCGGAGATATTATGGGCATCCCCCGCCGCCCCGTTCAAGACAAAACAAGCCCGCCCGGGAAACCGCGTGCGATGCAGGATTGTGGCACGGGCGTCTCGCCCGTGCGGTCACGCACCCCGGCTCCGGTTTTTCCGCACGGCCGAGACGGCCGTGCCACGAAAAAGCCTCGCACCCGGGAAACCTTTCCGCCCGCCCTACGGCGCGGACAACCCCGCCGCGCCCCGCGCACCAAAAGGGCGCCGTTCCCTGGGCCCTACCCTCCAGGTAGGCCGCCTGTGCCCTCACTTACCCGGAACGGCGCCCTTCGGGGCCCGTGCGCGGCCCAGACCGCGCCGCCGAGCCCGTCCTGCGCATCCTCCGCTTCCGTCCTCCGGCCTGGACCGTCGTTTGGCTGTTCGCACGGCCAGCCGGAGCCCAGTCAACCCTCCGCCTCCTTCGTCCTCGCGTGGCCTCCGGTGCGGCCCTGCGCCTCCGACTGCGACCGCCTCCCAGCGGTGCGGACCTCCGCCTCGCGCCGTGCCTGCCCGCCTTCGGGCCCAGCCCCATCGCGTCCGCTGCAACCGTTTCTTTCGACCGCGATGCGCGCGAAACCCAACTGTGCGAGGGAACGTGCTTGCCGTCTTTCAAAGATATGGCCAGCGAGATGCCAACTAGCCTGCTCGCCCCGGCTCGCTTACCCTCCCCTTCGCCGCCGAGGCTTAGCCCGTGCTCTCCAGGCCGCAGACTTGCTTTCTACTCGCATTGTACGTCCCCCAACCCCGCCCGCCCAATTGCCCCGCGCCGCCCGGACCCGCCGGTGCCACAAACTCCTCCCTCCCATCAGGAAGCATCTCGGAATTCTCCGAAAAAAATCCAGAAAACCCAGTGGACACCTGTGCGCCGCCGGGAGGATCGCTGCGGCAGGTCGGCGCGACGACGCTGATCCGTCAACTCCTGAATCTGTCAGCCGGACTGCACTGCCCGTCCATTGCACAATGCTGCCGGCCCATCCCGGCCGTTCCGCGTATAATAGCCGCAGGCAAGGGGAAGAGGCATGAGGTCCCGGCCAGCGATGAGGAAGCCGCCGCGGCGTACGATCGCCGCGGCAGTGCTGTTGGCGGCGGCGTGGTCGGCCTGCGTGGTTTCCGGCTGCGCGCCGCTGGGGGCTTCCCGCGGGGGCGCGTTGTTGAGTTCGGCGGGCGCCTTTGGGAGCGAGGAGCTGGCCCGGCACGTGGGGTTCCTGGCCGATCCGGCCCTGGGGGGGCGGATGGTGGGGACGGCGGGCAACGCCGCCGCGGGCGAATACATCGCCAAGGCGTTCGCGGCGGCCGGTCTGAAGCCCGGCGGCGACGACGGCGGGTGGTTTCAGAGATTCCCGGTCCGGAAGATCCGGGTCCCCGCCCCCTCCAGCGTGCTGGCCGTGGTGGGCAACCAGCCGCTCCGCCTGCACCAGGACTTCTCGCCCATGGCCGTGGGGGCGCCGGGGGCGTTCGAGGGCCCGCTGGTGCTCGCCGGGTATGGCATTACCAGCAGGTCCAGGCGGTACGACGACTATGCCGACGTCGACGCCCGCGGCGCCGTGGTGATGATCATGCGCGGCGAGCCCCACGACGCCGAGGGCAACAGCCGGTGGGCCCCCACAGGCCGGTGGTCCTACCGCGCCCGCCTGAGGACCAAGCTCCGGCGCGCCGCCGAGGCAGGGGCGGCGGCGGTGCTGGTCGTCACGCCCCCGGCCATGGCCGGCAAGCACGACCTGCTCTACAACGTCCTGGGCAAAGGCGACGGTGCGGTCCCGGCGATGCGGATCAGCGTCTCCGCCGCCGAGAGGCTGCTGGCGGCGGGCGCTGGCGGGAAGACGCTGGGGGGGGTGGCGGCGGCGGTCAACGCGACGGGTCGGCCGGCGTCCTTCGCCGTCGCCGTCAAGGTCGCCGGGCGGGCCGACCTGACCTCCGGCGTCGGGCGGAACGTCGTGGGCGTCCTCCCGGCCACCACCGGCGACGGGCAGGCCAAGATCGTCGTCGGCGCGCACTACGATCACTTGTCGATCTGGGGGCACGAGGCCCGGGACCGGGGGTTCGGCGTCCGCTGCGGCGCCGACGACAACGCCAGCGGCGTCGCCGCCATGATCCTGGTGGCGAAGGCCCTGGCCGGCGCGCCCCGGCGGCGGTGCAGCTACGTCCTGGTCGCCTTCGACGGGGAGGAGTACGGCTTCCTCGGGTCGAATCACTTCACCGCCGCCGGGACCGGTTGCGATGAGTTCGCCTGCATGCTGTGCTTCGATCAGGTCGGGCGGATGAGGAGGAACGAGCTGGTGATCGTCGGCAACGTGTGGGACAAGCCCATCGCCCGCGCCCTCCGCGACGCCAACCACGCCGGCCTGGCCCTGAGGGTCTGGGCCCTGCCCATCGTCACCAAACGCCGCTGGAGCGATCACTCGCGCTTCGCCGCCCGCGGCGTGCCGACGCTGCTGCTGCACACCGGCACCCACCGCGACTACCACCGGAGGACCGACACCGCCGCCCGCATCAACCCCGCCGGCGCCGCCAGGGCCGCCCGCCTGGCCTTCGAGACCCTCCGGCGGCTGGAGGGGGCCGGAATGAAATGAACCGGGGCGCCCGTGCCCCGGCCAAGCGAAGCTTGGCCGGGATGGCCGCGCGACAGCACAGCCAAACAAGTTTGGCCGTGGCACCCGCCCGATTCACCTTCCCTCGGCGAGCAGTTGCAGGACGCCCTCCTTCAGCTCGCAGAACCCCTGGCTGGTGAGGGTCTGAAAGGTAACGGCGGCGGCCTCGTCCACGAAGGCCTGCCTGTACCTTGCCGTCAGCGGCACCTTCTGGGCCACCAGCACGCCGATGTGATCGCGCGACCAGTTGTTCTTCAGTTGCAGCAGCCGCAGCAGCTCGCAGTCCTGGGCGCCGCGGCGGAGGGCGTGCACGCGGAAGCTTCCGACGGCGTGGCCGTGGTCGCCGGCATGGATGATCAGCCCGTTCTTGTTGAGCTTCTGCATCGAGCCCTTCCCGCCGAGCGATTGCCAGGGCAGGACGCCGTCGCAGTAGTTCGTGTAGGCCTTCAGGCACCAGGCGGCCGACTCCCAGTTGCTGCGGGCGGGGTCGTTGCAGGAGCCGTAGGCGTACATGATCGTGGGGGCCCGCCGCTTCGTGTCCCGCACGATCCGGGGGTAGCCCAGCCCCCCGCCGCCGAGGTAGATGATGTTCATCAGCCCGTCGGAGACGCTGCCCTGCCACGCCAGCCGGGATATGTCCCCCCGGAACAGGAACGTCGCCCGCGGGCGCTTCATGCCGGCCAGGCCCTTGCGGAAATACGCCCGGTGCCAGGCGGGCGTGTACACCTGCGGGTCGGCGAGGGCCCGCTTGTACAGGCGTGCGAAGAAGTTCAGCGCCGCCCAGTCGAGGTACTCGAAGGGCTCGTCCAGCGTCCACAGCGTGTAGCCGTAGTTGGGCTTGTTGTTGAGGTAGCACTGGAAGATCGTCCGGCTCCACTTCTTCTGCGTGGCGTGCTTGACGAAATCCCTGGTGCAGTTGACCCAGGCGTTCTTGAAGCCGGTGTCCATGGCCTGGTCGATGGGCTTGGCGAGGGCGTCGTGCCGGAGCTTGGCGTTCGCGTCGCGGGCGTTGGCGCCCGCGCCGTCGCCGGGGTGGTAGTGTTTGCGGAAGTTCTTCGGCCAGCCCTCGAACAGCGGCAGGTACAGGGTGGGCACGGGCACGCCGGCGCGGGGATTCCCGGCGAACCACGACCCGTCCAGCAGCCCGCCGAGGTTCCTGTCGAAGTCGCTCCAGTCGGTCACGTGCCCGTCGGCGGCGATCCTCGGCACCCAGTCGCCGTGGACATTTCCGCGCTGGTTGTAGGGCACGCGGTTGATGGTGCAGCGGTGGTAGTGGGCCAGGCGGAAGCTGTCCTTGAACTGGGCGCTGCCCGCCCGCCCCGGGCCGCCGTAGCAGTTCAGCTCCGGGTTGAAGAACACCGCCTCGGGAAGGGCCACGTCGTAGACCTTGACCTTCAGCTTCAGCTTCACCTGCTCGCCGGCGGCGGCGAGGGTGACGGTCCCGGCGTAGTCGCCCGCCTTGGCGTCGGTGGGGACGTGGAGGTCCACGGTGACCGCCTGGAGCTTCTGGCCTTCGACGGCGTTGTCCGCGGCGGGGCAGTCGAACGTGCCGGTCAGCGGGATCGCGTATTCCGACTGGCCCTGGACGTACCCGTTCCGCCACAGCCTCACGCCGGCCTTGGGGATCCTGCCCGGCCCTTCCGGCGATGAGACCTTCACCGAGCAGCCCTTCACCTCGCCCTCGACGGCCACCTGGAAGCTGACGATCTCGCCGCGGGCGGCGGCCAGGCGAACGGTGTCGGCGGCGCCGTCCCAGACGGCGTTGCGCTTGCGGAAGTCGCCGGCGACCTTCTCGCCCAAAACCTCCCCGCTGACGGGGTGGACCTTGGTGACCTCCGGGAAGGCCCAGACCTTGGCCCCGCGGAGGAGCTGGCACGGCCCGCCCTTCGGGCGGAAGGGGCAGGCCGGCAGCTCGGGGACGGTCAGCTTGCCGCTGACCTTCCCGCTCGCCGAGGCGAACGCCGACACGTTCCCGGAGGCGTCCGCGGCCGCGACCGCGACCTTCACGTCGGCCGACGGCGGCAAGTCCAGGATGGGGAACGTCTGCCTGCCGCCGGGCTCGCCCGGGAAGGGGACCTGCCAGCGCCCCACCGCCTTGCCGTTGACCTTGACGTGGTAGGCGAAGGCCCCGGCGGGCACCTTCAGGCTGAGGTGGATGGCCCCCCGCGTCGCCGTGGCGAAGTTGGCCGCGGGCGAGACGGTCAGTTCCCTCGGCGGCGCCGGAGGCACGCGGTCGTAGCCGCCGGTGACGACCTCCAGGTAGGGGCCGTTTTCGGACTCCCGGCTCCCGACGCGGCAGTTGACGCCGACGGAGGTCGAGCCGTCCATCAGCAGCAGCCCGTGGCTGGCCCCCGCCACCAGCGCCTGGACCAGGGCGGGGTCGATCCTCGCCCGCAGCCAGCCCTCGGCGACCTCCATGGGCTGATCGTCGCGGAGCGTGTTGCCGTTGCCAAGGATCACGTTCCAGCACTTGGCGCCCTCGAAGCCCCAGTTGCCCTTGCCGTGGGACCACTCGTTGAAGGAGGCGCCTTTGCCCTTGGGGTCGGGGGCGTAGCGCGTGCTCTTGCCCTCGACCCAGTCGTGGCTGACGGTGGAGACGGTCAGCCACTTCAGGTCGGTCAGGCCCCGGTGGGCGCCCAGCTTGTGCCCGCCCGCGGGCTTGACGCAGACGCAAGCGGCCGAGATGCGCTTGCCCTTCAGCTCCGACACGTCGAAATCGACCAGGCCGAACTCCTGCCAGACCTTCAGCTTGATCGTCCGCGCCGCCCCCATGTTGCAGTCCACCTCCTGCTTGTTGGCCGCGGACAGCCAGACGTCGCGGGTGGCCCGGCACTTGACCGTCTCGCCCGCGGCCAGGTGCGGAAGCACCCCTGCCGCCAGCGTCAGCATCGCGGCAATACGTTTCATCTTCCGAGTCCTTTCCGCCGAGTCACGGCGCCGGCACGATCTTGACGCGGTTGCCGCCCTTGGCCAGCGGGATCTGCTTCAGCGTCAGCAGGTCGAACTCATCGGCCGCCGCCTCGCCCTCGGCGACGACCTCGCCGCCCTTGACGTCCGTGACGGTGTACTTGAACTTCCTGCCCTTGGGCGTGGCGAACTTCTGGAGCCGCCGCGGCGTCAGGTCCACCTTGCAGGAGTCCTTGGGCGCGCTGCTCTTGAGAACGACCGTCATCTCCCAACCGACGGGCGTGTCCACGATCGTTTTGGTCTCCCACCACAGGTGCCTGTTGTAGGCGCCCGCCTCGTCGCCGTCGTAGCGGGTGACGTGGATCTTCTTGGGCTTCTTCCCCCCGGCCTTGGCCTTTTCCTCCAGCTTCCGGCGAATGGCCTCGATCTCCTCCTTGCTCCGCTTCTTGGCCGTGCCGATGTCGTTGTCGAGCGTGCAGTTCGTGAACGCCGGGAGCGTCTGGTCGGTGCGGACGTCCAGCTCGAAGCAGGAGCCGATGATCGTCCGCGTGCCGTGCCCGCCGGGGCCCCAGTTGTAGATGTGCGGGCGCCGGGTCTCCTGGAGGGCGCGGGCGAACTTCACCGCCTGGGGCCAGCCGATGGCGCCGTCGCTCTTGCCGTTGGAGGCGATGATCAGCCCGGTCTCGGCCTTGACATTATGCTTCATCCACCACACGTCGTTGAAGTAGTCCCAGGGGCTGGTCTTGCCGTCGGGCATGGTGACGTCGTCGCCGCGCTTGCCGTACACCCCGCGGTAGGAGCCGGTGAACTGCGGGCTCTCGGCGGGGATGTGCACGCCCACCCAGGAGATGCCGTAGGCGAACCGGCGACCGTAGCGGAGGGCGAACATCGGCGCGCCCGACCCGCCCATGCTGTTGCCGGCGGTGAACACCCTGGCCAGGTCCAGCTTCGGCCAGTACTTGCGGACCTGCTCGGGGGCGTCGGTGTGCTGCCTGGCCGCGAACTCCAGGAAGCCGAAGGTGCGGTTCATCGAGTACGGCCGGACCACCCCCGCGCCCAGTCTGCCCTTGCGATAGTTGTCGTGGTACCCGGTCCACCAATCGTAGGGATCCTGGTTGGAGGCGATCAGCACGGTGCCGCGGTGGGCGTTGTACCACCAGCCGTAGCCGCCGTTGAGGCTGCCGCCCCAGCAATGCAGATGCAAACCGACGGGGGCCGGTTCAACGCGGTACGACTTGTATTGCGGTTCCTCAAGCGGCTCGTCCGGCCGATGCGTGAGCGGGATGACGACCAGATAATCAATCGGCACGCTGGGCTGC
>CAZNSB010000259.1:0-5640 GCA_964575155.1 uncultured Planctomycetaceae bacterium
CGAATCGTTGTGGACACCTATGAGGGGTGCATGGCCGAAGCCGGGGACCTGCTCCCCCCCTTCGCACTGGCCGTGCACGCCCGCAAGAAAGCCCCAGAGAGGGCCGCCCAAGTCGTCGTCCTGGGGGTGGGCTTCAGCTACATCGACTTCTACCTGACCCGCAGCGTGCTTCGGCTGGGCGAAGGCGACGTTCTGGCCAAGCCCGAGCCCCCCCCGACCGGAGACGTGGACCTGGTCGTCAACAGCGTGTACTACCTGGTGGGCAGGAACGAGTTCATCGGCGCCGGCCCGGCGGTCATTCAGCCCATCGGGCTGATCGGCAAGAACACGCTGACCGCGATCAAGGTCTGCTTCGGGCTGGGCTGGCCGCTGGCCGTCTTCGCCGCCGGCGGGGCGGTCATGATCTTCCGCCGAAGATGACCCCAACGGGCCGGCTCGCCCCGACGAGCGCTGCCGCCTGGAAACCCATGGAGTTGCTGGGGAGTCTGATGCGATGAACGTGAGAACGACGGTGATCCTGCTGGTGTTGCTGGTGCTGTGCCTGGCCTACGTGATCGTCTTTCACACCGGGCTGCTCGGCCGGGGGCCGAAGAAGCCGGGACCGGAGGAGCCCGACGGGAAGCGGCTGCTGGAAAAGGCGGGCACGGTCGAGCGGCTGGTGCTGGCCGGGCCCGGCGCCGCAAAGATCGTACTGGTCAAGCGCGACGACAAGTGGCACCTGGCCGAGCCGGTGGACGCCCCGGCCGTCGGCTGGCAGTCCGACAGCACCGTCACCACCGTGACCAACCTCAAGATCGTCCGCAAGTACGCCCCCGACGAGGCGGAATACCCCAAGGACGACCTGACCCACCTGTCGGCGCCGCTGCGGGTCGTCACGGTCACCAACGAGAAGGGCAAGAGCTGGACCCTCCGCGTCGGGCAGAAGGTCCCGCTGACGCCCCGCCAGTCCTACGTCCAGCTCGCCGGGGACGAGCACGTGTACGTCGTCGACAGCGACCTCGGCAAGTCCCTCGACAAGGACCTCTCCAATTACCGCGAGAGCCGCGTCGTCAAGTTCGAGACCGACAAGGCCGTCCGCGCCGAGGTCCGCGGCGAGGAGAACTATCAACTGGTCAAGATCAAGGACAAGTGGGCCATCGACACCCCCGTCTCCGCCCGCGCCGACCAGGACAAGGTCAAGAGCCTCCTCGGCGACATCTCCAACATCTCCGCGGAGAAGTTCGCCGACGACGCCCCCAAGGACCTGGCGGCGTACGGGCTGACCCGCCCCCGGCTGGCGGTGACCGTCGAGCTGGCGCCCCCCGAGCCGAAGACCAAACCGCCCGAGACCGCCCCCGCCACCGCGCCGGCCACCAGGCCCGCCAAGCCCAAGAAGGGAAAGGTCATCACCATCGCCTTCGGGGCCCTCGCCGACCCCAAGGAAAAGCACGTCTTCGCAAAGCTCGCCGACCGGCCGTGGGTCTTCCAGGTCAAGGACTCACTCCTCAAGGACCTCCAGCCGAAGCTCCTCGACCTGCGAGACAAGCGCGTCCTGGACATCACCGGGAAGGAAACCACCCGCATCGAGGTGGCGCTGTCGAAGGGGGGCTCGTGCACGGTGGAGAAGATCAAGGGCGACTGGCACATGAAGGCGCCGTTCGAGGGCCCGGCGGACGAGTCGGCGGTCATCGGCCTGATCTCCGCCGTCCGCGACGAGCTGACGGCGTCGGAGTTCCAGGACAACCCCACCAGCCTCGCGGCGTTCGGGCTTCAGCCGCCGGAGGGGAAGATCCTGCTGCACTTCCGCGGCAGCGACCAGACGACGACGCTGGAGCTGGGGCGAAGCAGCGACAGCGGCCAGATGGGTTTCGTGCGCCCGGCCAACAGCAGGTCCGTGGCGGTGGTTCCTTCCGCCCAGTTCGCCAAGCTGCTTCATCCGGCCCCGGCGTACTGGAGAAGAAAGGTCTTCGAGCTGCCGGACGACGCGGAGATCATGAGCGTGGAGCTGGACCGGGCGGACGGACAGTTCGCCCTCCGCCGGGGCGAGGACGAGGAGTTCACCCTCGCCCGCCCGGTCTCCGCGCCGGCGGACAAGGAGAACGTCGACGCCCTGCTGGGGGCGTTGAAGAAGATCCAGGCGGACAAGAACGTCTCCCTGGGCGAGGCGCTCCCGAAGCGGTTCGCCGGCGCCAAGCCGATCCGCGTGAAGCTGACGTACCGGGTGGAGCTGCCGCCGGAGCCGCCGGCATCCCAGCCGGCGACGGCCCCGGCCACCAAGCCGGCGAGCGCCCCGGGCACGAGGCCGGCGACGGCCCCGGCCACCAAGCCGGCCAAGCGGTACAAGACCCGCCACGCCGGGCCCTTCCTCACCGTCAAGGACAAGAACAAGTCCTACGTCTGGGCCGCCGGCGCCAAGCCCCTGGCCGTGGGCGAGCTGGAAGCGGGCTTCCACGACAAGCTCGCCGCCGAGCTGCGGGACCGGACCATCCTCCAGATCGACCCCGACAAGACCACCTCCTTCAAGATGGACCTGGAGAAGGTCTCGCTGGAGTTCAAACGGGCCGGCGACGTCTGGCAGTACGCCGCCGACACCTTCGTGAAGGTGGACGCCGCGAAGATCAAGGAGTTCCTCAAGACCCTCTCGGAGGTCAAGGCCACCCGGTTCGTGGACTACGGCGCCAAGCCCCGGTTGAAGCGGTTCGGGCTGGACAAGCCCGCCATGACCCTCCGGTTCGCCACCGACGCGGGCAAGACGCTGAAGCTGTCCATCTCGCGGACAGGCCCGGTGGGCGTGAAGGGCCATTACGCCGTCAGCAGCGAGGCCCCCGGCGTGTTCGTCCTGGGCCCGGAGACGCCCGAGAAGATGAAGAAGAAGCTCAAGGACTTCCAGAAGTCCGACTGACGGGGACTTCAGCGCCCCCCGCCCGCGGCGCGACACGTCGGCGCCGGCGCCGGGTTTAACCCGATGTCGACAAACTCAAGGGCCGGAGCAAGAGCATGTCAACAAGACGGGTTTGGGTATGGTTTGCGGCGCTGGCGGCGGCGGGCGTGCTGGCCGGGGCGGCGATCGGGGCAAAGAAGAAGTTCAAAACCGCGGCCACCGAAGAGGACTTCAAGAAGCTGGTTGCGGACCTGACGGCGGAGGGCGAAAGCTACGCCGAGTCCGGCGGCGAGGGCGCTCCGGCGGTGAGCAAGGCGGTCACGGACCTCGAGTACGGCCCGAAGGCCGCCGAGCACCTGATTAAGGCGCTCCAGACGCCGCACAAGCAGGAGCTGGCGCGGCTGTACATTGCCTTCCAGCTCATTGGGCCGCTGGACAATGCCGCCGACGTGCAGCTCCGGAAGCTCCGCCCGGCGCTGCTCTCCCTGTTCGCGCGCTGCCGGTACAAGCCGATGCCGAGCTGGCCGAAGTACAAGCTCCAGAGGCTGATCCTCCCCGACCGGAAGATGTCCAAGGAGGAGCGGAAGAGGCGCGAGCAGACCAAGGCGAAGTTCCTTACCGAGAAGGTCGCCGGCGAGCGGGCGGTGACGAAGTTCAACCGGCTCGCCAGCGCCCTCCAGAAGAGCCTGAAGGTGCTGCTGATCCGCATGGGCGAGAAGCAGGCGGACGAGGTGCTTCTCGTCCGGCTGGCGGACGAGGAGGACAGCATGTGGAACACCTACCACAACACGCTGGAGGGCATCCGCGCCGAGGCCGTCCGAATGAAACCGGAACAGGCAAAACGCTACTACGACGCCCTCCGCGGACAGATGCGGATTTGCCGCGAGAAGAGGCACTACGCCGACCCGACCCGGCCGAAGTACAGCGACAAGGAGAACAGCAGCTTCCATACCCAGCGGATGTGGTTCGCGCAGGAGGCGGCGAGGGTGATCAACCTGCTGGCGACGTCGGCGAAGGAGCCGGCCGTCATCGTCCCCGGCGAAAAGAAGCCCGGGCCGAAACGCCGCCGGAAGCACCGCTGACGGCGCCGCCCGAGCCGGGCGGACCCGCCTGCCCGACTTTCCTCGCTTCGCCGTCGCCGCGGCGGCGTCCCTGCCTGTATGATATGTCCCCATGTCCGACGCGGAAGCCAGCACGGCGCTGATCGTCCCGCTGACCGGCCGGACCGTCGAGTCCATGCGGGCGGGGATGCGCGCCGCCGCCCACGCCGGCGCCGACATGGTCGAGTGCCGCCTGGACTACCTCGACCGCTGCGACGGGGCGGCCCTGCGGGCGCTCCTGAAAGACCCCCCCCTGCCGGTCATCGTGACGTATCGGCCGACCCGCCAGGGCGGACGCTTCGCCGGCCGCGAGCCCGACCGCCTGGAGGTCCTTTCCGCCGCCGCCAAGCTCGGCGCCGACTACGTGGACGTCGAGGACGACGTGCCCGCCTCCCAGCGCCCCCGGCGGCGGGTCATCCTCAGCCATCACGACTTCCAGCGGCGGCCGGCGGACCTCCGCGGGCTGTTCGGGCGGCTGGCGGCGGCCGAGCCGGACGTCGTCAAGATCGCCTTCGCCGCGGCGGGACCCGAGGACGCCGTCGCCGCCTGCGGGCTCCTGCGCCGCGCCGGCAGGCCCGCGATCGCGCTGGCCATGGGCGAGCCCGGCGTGATGAGCCGCATCCTCGCGCGGAAGTTCGGCGCGTTCGGGACGTTCGCCTCGCTGGCGCCCGGCGCCGAGTCGGCGCCGGGACAACTGACCATCGAGAAGATGAAGGGCCTCTACCGCTGGGACACGATCTCGCCGGGAACGAAGGTCTACGGCGTGATCGGCTGCCCGGTGGGGCACTCGATGAGCCCGGCCATCCACAACCCCGCCTTCGCCGCCGCCGGTATCGACGCCGTCTACCTCCCCCTCCGCATCGAGCCGGGGGCCGAAAACTTCAGCCGCTTCCTGGCCGCCGCCCGCGACGCGCCGTGGCTGGACCTGGCCGGACTGAGCGTCACCATCCCCCACAAGGCCAACGCCCTGGCCGCCGTCGGGCCGGCGAACGTGGACGAGCTGTCCCGGCGGATCGGGGCGATCAACACGATCCGCATCGAGCCGGGCGCGGCGCTGGCCGGATGGAACACCGACTACGCCGCCGCCATCGACGCCCTCTGCCGGGGGATGGGCATCGCCCGCGCGGACCTGGCCGGGCGGGCGGTCGCCGTCCTCGGCGCCGGCGGCGCCGCCCGGGCGCTGGTGGCGGGCCTGACCCACTACCGCGCCGAGGTGACCATCTACAACCGGACGGTCGTCCGCGGCGAGAGGCTCGCCGGCGAGTTCGGCGCCGCCGCCCGCGGGCGCGACGCCCTGACCGACCTGGACGCCGAGGTCGTCGTCAACTGCACCTCGATCGGCATGCACCCCAACGTCGGCGACACGCCCCTGCCGGCCGAGGTCCTGCCGAGGGTCAAGGTCGTCTTCGACACGGTGTACAACCCCATGGAGACGCGGCTGCTGCGCGAGGCCCGCGCCGCCGGCTGCCGGTGCGTCACCGGCGTGGACATGTTCGTCAACCAAGCCGCCGCCCAGTTCCAGACCTGGACCGGCCGGGACCCGCCGCGCCGACTGATGCGGGACGTCGTGATCGATCAACTCCGGGAGCCTAAGGAATGAAAGCCGGCAAGATTCGCGTGGCGACCTGCCAGTTCGCCGAGACCTTCCAGCCGCGGAGGAACGCCCCCGTCTGCCTCCGC
>CAZNSB010000259.1:5650-7469 GCA_964575155.1 uncultured Planctomycetaceae bacterium
GGCCGAGGTCGTCCACTTCCACGAGGCCGCCCTCAGCGGGTACCTGGGGAGGAAAGACGCGCCGCCCCTGACCGACGTCGACTGGGCGGCCCTGCGGGCGTCGACGGAGGCGATCTGCGCCGAGGCCGGTCGGCTGCGGCTGTGGGTGGTCCTGGGCAGCGCGCATCCGCTCACGCCGCCCCACAAGCCGACCAACTGCCTGTACCTGATCGCCCCCGACGGGCGCCTCCGCGACCGCTACGACAAGCGCTTCTGCACCGCCGGCGACCTGAAGGCCTACACCCCCGGCGACCGGTTCGTGACCTTCGACCTCAACGGCGTGAAGTGCTCCCTGCTGATCTGCTTCGACCTGCGCTTCCCGGAGCTGTACCGGAAGCTCAACACGATGGGCGTGCAGGCGATCTTCCAGTCGTTCCACAACGGGTACATGGACGGCCCCGGCATCCACAATAAGATCATGCGCCAGACCGTCCAGGCCCACGCCGGCATCAACTACTTCTGGGCGAGCATGAACAACTCCTCCGGGCACTACAGCCGCTGGCCCAGCGTGCTCATCCGCCCCGACGGGGACATCGCCGCCGCCCTGACCCAGAACCGCGCCGGCATCATGGTCAACACGATCGACACGACGCGCCAGTACTACGACGCCAGCCGGGGCTTCCGCGCCCGCGCCATCCGCGGGGCGCTCCACAGCGGGAAGCTCGTCAGCGACCCGAGGCAGAGGAACCGCAGGTCGCTCTGACGTTATCCCGAAACAACATGCCTCGCTGAAGCGAGCACGCCAGAGGCCTCGGGCGCGCTCGCTTCAGCGACGCATGTCCTTCTTCCTCCTCCCGTACCGCGGATATGGAACGTCCCTCATGAAGGCGTTCAATTCGATCGCCCTGCGGAGGGCGCGCTCCAGCTCGATATTCACGTGCGTGTGCGGATACTCCCGCCAGTCTTCGCAGACGCCGTGGCGTACGCTCTGGGTGAGCGTGTACCGGTACGCCTTGCGGCACTGCGACTCGTCTCGAACGCATCCGTCGAAGTAGTCGCCGTGACCGGCGCCCCTCTGCGTCCAGAACGGCACGCGCCGCTCCGGCAAGACATCGTTCACCAGCTTCGCCACCGAGCCGTGAACCCGCTGCACCATCGCGCCCAGCAGGACGCCCTCCTTGCAGTAGCCGAGGACATGGTAGTGGTTGTCGATGAGCGAAGTCACCCAGGGAGTAAACAGGTGTCTCTTCGTGTAGAAATCGAACCGGTCCCAGAAGACGCCCTTGGCTGCTTCGGATGCGAACGCGGGGAACCTGTCCCGGCAGCGGGCGGTGATGAAGTATACCTGGTTGTCGACGTACCAGTGCTCGAGGCGGTGTTTCCCCCGGTACCGCTCCCTGGTGGAGGAGGAGGACTTCCCGACGCGTTTAGGCACGTGCTTCCCCTTAACAGGAGCATGCTTCGCTCAAGCGAGCACGCCGGAGGCCTCGGGCGTGCTCGCTTCAGCGAGCATGTTACACGTCCCCCAGTGAAGAATCCACTGGCATGTGGGCGCGGGCACCGTACAATGCGCGATTCGTCAATCGCCAAGGAGCACCACCCATGGGCAAGAAGGTCAAGAAGATCGTGCTCGCCTATTCCGGCGGGCTGGACACGTCGGTGATCCTGCCCTGGCTGAAGGAGCGGTACGCCGGCTGCGAGGTGGTCGCCTTCGTGGCCGACATCGGCCAGGGTACAAGCGAGCTGAAGGGCATCCAGGCCAAGGCCCGCCGCAGCGGGGCCGCCAAGTGCGTGGTGGCCGACCTGCGCAGGGAGTTCGCCGAGCAGTACTGCTTCAAGC
>CAZNSB010000260.1:0-7463 GCA_964575155.1 uncultured Planctomycetaceae bacterium
TCCGGAACCTGCCTGTTCGCCACGCTCGTGCCGTTCAGCCCCAGGCTCTCGATGTAATAGGTCGTCTCCTCCTTGAACAGGCGGGCGTGCTGGCGCGAGACGAAGGGGCTCTTCAGGGCCACGGCGTTGCGGTCGTCCCGGCCGATGGTGACCTCCCCGTCGTCGGCCTCGACGACCCGCCGCTCGTCCGTCAGGTGGTTGTAGATCCAGATTTCCACTCTATTCTCACCCGGGCGGGCTACCCGGGGCGGAGGTCGACGCTGTCCGGCATGGGCTCATCCAGGACGGGCAGCAGCTTGCCGTTGATCTTTCCGTCCGTGGGCTTGTTCGGCTCCTTGCGGTTGCGGAGCACCACCCAGATCTTGCCCTGGATGCGCGGGAGCAGTTCGGCCAGTTGCACGGCGGTTTCCTCCTGCACCTCCACCGCCAGCGTTCGATACACGCGCATGGACGGCTCCTGGCGCTGTCGCCCGCGCTTGCGGAACTTTTCCTCCGGGGTTTCGCTCCGCCCGCCCACGGCCAGGACGCGCAGGTTGTCGATGAGGACGTACGCCCGAGGGGGTTTCCCGCCGACGCTGACCAGACCGATCAGCCCCACCTTGTCGTCCACCCGCAGCAGGTCCCCCACCGTGTTGTACGGGTCCACTCGCAGCGGAAAGGCCCGGTACCCCCCCACCTTGATCCGTGCGGAGGGAAGCTTCTTCTGGTTCTCCAGGATGTCGGCCAGGCGGACGAAATCGCCGCGCTCGACGTCTCGCCCCAAATGGTAGCCTATCGTGGTGTCGCGGTTCTGAGGAGTGTCCTGCGCCACCCCGTCCAGCGCCTCGAACGACTCCCGCGGGATCTGGGCAACGTCGACGTCCTTCCCCGAGACCTCGTCTCCGATCCGCCTGTCCACCTTCCATTTCAGCACGCTGACGACGTTCCGGCGGACCTTCGCCTGCTGGAGCGACTCGTACGAGTAGAACAGGATCATCGCCACAACGCCCAGGATCAGCGACACCGACAGCAGCTTCTTGTTCCACACCACGGTTTCCGCCATGGTAGGCTTCCTTCTCTGATCCCGCCGCGCCTATGACCCCGGCCGGGCAATCACCAGCACGGCTTTGACTTCACTATCCTTATCGGTCCGATACAGGTTGACGTAGCAATAGTGTTCGCGGCCTTTGGCAAAGGCCAGGATCCGTCCCCTCCGGCCGCCAGCGGCGCTGTCTCGGCCCACTATCAAATTGTAACCCGCTTGGGGCATTCGAGTCCTGTAGAACTTCTCCGCCGACGCCAAGTCCATCCCGATGAGGTAGGCAAGCGTGTCGGCCGACCCCCCCGGCACCTTCCGCCGGAACGCGTACAGCCTTGTCGACTTGCCCGGGACGACCGCGCCGGGAACCGCGCCCGTGATCCTTCTCAGCCCGGCCGCGGCGAAGCTCTCCCCCGCCAGGTCCGGCGGGGCGGAGCTTCCGGCCGGACGCGTGCGAGGCCCGTCCCGGAACCTCCCCCCCATCGCCGTCCGCGTCGGGCCCAGGTACCGGCCCTTCCCGATCGGCTCCAGCTCGTCCTCGTTGACCTCGACGACGGCCTCGCCCCCGGTCCCCGGCTTCCGGGGGGCGCGGGCGAACGGCTGGATGTCCCGGTGGCGGACGAAGTCGTCCTTCCGCACGTCGCGGACCAACCACGCCCCGGCCAGGGCGCCCGCATCCTCCGGCGTCATCACCTCGGCTGGTACCCGGACGCTGGAGCGGGGCACCTTGACGGCCAGGACGGCGTCGCGGGAGACCTCGTCCCCGGCCTTGAGGCTTCGCCTCCAGGTCAGGACCGTCACCGCCCCGCCCCCGCCGCGGGTGGGGGGCATGGGGTCGTAGAGGCAGAAGACGACGACGGCGAGGGCCGCGACGGCGAGCATCAGGGCCAGCGCCAGGAGCGGGTAGAGCCTCTGACCCCTCATGGGCGCCCTTGCCGGCGGCCGGTCGGCGGGGGGCTGCAAGTTGTCGTTTGCGTTTTCCATGTGCTGCGGGGCGGGCCCGGCGGAGCGGGACCGGCCGCCGGGAGGCGGGCGGGGGCAGGGGCCGGCGGCCGCTACCAGTGGCGCAGGTACAGCCTTCGGATCATCTGCGCCATGCCGTTGCCCGGGGCGCGGATCCGCTGCATGTCCTGGTCGAAGTCGTCGTAGTACTGATCGCGGAGCACGGACCAGCAGTTGACCTCGTCCCGCCGCCAGGTGACGCCCTCGCGGGCGTGCCGGTGGCGGATGTGCCCGGTGAACTTCTCCCACAGCGCCTGGTTGGCGTCAAAGCTGGCGGCGACGTGGGCCCGCCGCCCCGCGGGAAAGCGGTTGACGGTCAGTTCGTCGGCCAGCGCCCTCGCCATCTCGTGCCGGGAGCCCACCTCCCCCACCAGGTCCTCTGCGGTCTCTCGCAGCTCGTGCTGGGACCCGCCGATCTGGACGTCGGTGGCCCGGTTGGCGAAGGCGATCTCGTTGAGCTCCTCCTCGGTGGGCCAGGAGCCCGTCTCGATCCGCTTCCAGGCGGCATACCGGTCGGCGATCAGCACCTGATGCTTGTGCATGAGCGCCCACCCGAAGAAGAACGTCAGCCCCAGGATGACGCCGAGGACCGGGACGATCAGGACGAACTCGGTCATGGCCGTCCCGCGCCGGTGCAGGCGGGCCGGCGGGCGGACCCCGCCCGATATCTCCGTTCTGGGCGCCGGTTTCATGGTCTTGGCCCTCAGTGGTGCATCACCTCGTTGACCATCTGCTCGTCAAACCGGGAGAGGTACTCATGAATCATGCGGATGTTGTCCTGGATGAAGGCCCCGCCGGTGGTCGGGGCGTCGCCGGCGCCGGCGTCCAGCCGGTCCATCCAGTCGCCCCACCGGGTCACCGGCACCAGCTTGGCCTTCCAGTCCTGCGTCCAGAGGTCCCAACTGGTCGTGTTGAAGATCTCCGCCTGCGCCACCGCGCAGACGCCGCCGAAGGGATTCCCGCTGGCGAACTTCTTCGGCCAGACGGCGGCCCGGTCGCTGTGACTGGCCACGCCCAGGTAGGTGAAGAGGCCGCGGCGGACGCCCTGGTCGTGGTGGGGCTGGCTCATGTCGTAGTCGCCCTGGGCCGTGTCCATCAGCACGGGGGCCGGAAGCACACTCCGGTCGTCGTAGTTGGCCGGGTTCGTCACCTCCACCTCCCCGCCGACGTCGATGCCCCCGAAGACCCACTGGGCCACCATGTACACCGTCTGCCACTTGGGGTCTCCCTCGGCATCGAGCTGCTTGCGGATGCCGATGTCCCAATCCTCGGTGGTCTCGTAGGTGTACTGGTCCTCCCAGACCCAGTCGGAGAGTCTGGGCACGCCCGGCTTGTCGTCGGTGCCCTCCTCCCACTTCGTGGGGTCTTCCCATCCCTGGACCCACATGGCGATGGGCAGCTCGCCGTTGGTGACGTACGTCCCCGGCGTCAGCCAGCCCGCCCCGCCCTTGGGGTGCTTGCTGCGAATCTCGACCACGTAGAACATGGTCCGCGAGATGCGGATGTCGCCGGCCTCGGCCAGGGCCTTGGCCTGCGGGAAATCGGGGATCCACTGCGGATAGTGGATCCGCCGGAGGGCCTGCGAGCCCCACATGTACCCCAGCTTGATGCCGGAAACGTTCTTCTGGTACTCGTGGAAGTAGGTGTCGGCCAACTGACCGGCGTACCAGTTCTTCTCTTCCCACCAGCCGCCGTGCGACCACCCCGTGATGTGTCCCAGCATCCACTCGTACGGGCCGTACACCGTGTACCCCATCAGCATCCTCCCCACCACGCGGTAGGCCCAGTGGGGGTCGGGGTTGGAGGTGTGCCCGCGGGCGCTTCGGCCGCGGGTCCGGCCGGTGGCGCCGACGTTGCCTTTCCCGCCGCGGATCGGCCCGTGCCCGGGGCTGCCCGGAACCACGTGCGACTTCTCGTACACGTTGCGGTACTGGTAGTGCCGCCACTTGAACAGCCGGTCGTACACCCCCAGCCGCTGAGGGTACGCCCGGTCGGGGATCAGGCCCTTCTTCACCGGCTGCTCGAAGTCCGCGAAGCCCCTCCGGACGGCGGGCATGGTCGGCAGGACGGGCACCACGAAGGCGACCTCGGCGTTGTTGAGCTGGCCGAAGCGTACGGCGTTGGTCTGGCTCAGGGCCCCGGCCGAGAGCGCCGTGGCCTTGTTGAACTCGTCGAGGCTTTCGGCGGCCTGCCAGAGGGTCCCGTGGGGAGGCGGGCCCGTGGCCCCGCGGATCCGCCAGGTGGTCAGGGGGGTGACGGGCACGCCGATCTGCCCGCCGGGGTTGAAGTAATCGTTCAGCGGGGAGAGGATGTCCCGCTGTTTGGCCATCCGTGCCCGGAGCGACTCCAGCCCCTCGCGCAGGCGGGTGTCGGGCACGCCGCGGGCCAACTGCCCCTGGAGGCACTCCACCCAGGCGTACACCTCTTCGTAGGCCATCTTCGTCGCCAGCGGGAAGGCGTCCAGGACCGGGACCAGGGCGAGCATCCGCGTCTGGGCGACGTTGTTCATGGCCACCACGTTCATGGACCGCGCCATCCAGGCGGTCCCGGCGATGGCGGTCGCGTCGGCGGCGTTCTGCATGACCACCCGCCGGTTGACCTGGTCCCCCACGTTGACCACGTAGAAGATCAGCCCCGCCAGCACCACGATCCCCAGCAGGACGACCACCAGCACCTGCCCGCCGCACACGCGCCTTCGAGGGCACAGGGGTTCCCGCGGAAATGCCTTGGGCACTCGGGGACCCCAAACGCGAAATGCCGCGTTTGGGGACCCCTGCCACTGCTGGGGGGCGCCGGGCTGCGGCCCGGAGCCCCGGCTGTCGTTCAAGCCATTTCCGTGAGAGCCCAGATCCGGGTGGGTCATCACTCGCTCCCTTCGGACTCTTTGAGCTTCTCGGCCCGGGCGATCAATTCGTCGATCTCGGGGGTGGCCTTGAAACGTTTGGCCTGCTTGAAGTACGCCAAAGCGAGGGTGTACTTGGCTTCGGCAAGGGCGGTCCGGCCCATTTCGAGCTGCTCCTGGTAACGGACCTCCTTCAGCGTCAGCTCCACCTGGGTCGAGCGGGGGCGGAGCTTCTTGGCCTCGCCGAGCTTGGCGACCGCCTCGGACCAGTTCCGCGCCTTGAACGCCCGGTCCACCGCCGCCATCAGCTCGGAGAACGCGCGCTCGCGCGCCAGTTGCTCCAGCAGGGCGTCGATCGTCGCCGAGGACGCCGGCCTCGCCCGCTTGGCCTGGAGGTAGTACCGCCGCGCCTGCTCCCACTGCTGCTCGCTCTTCGCCGCGTTCGCCTTGCCCAGGTCAATGTAGTAGTCGCAGTCGGAAATCCTCGATTGAATCTGCTTCCGATTGGCGTCCGGATACTTCAGGGCGCTGCGGAATTTCTCCCGACCCGCCTCGTAGCTCTTATTGCTGAAGAGCTTCTCGGCCTCCTGGAGCACCGAGTAGTAGTTCTTCTTCTTCTCGATCAGCCCCAAAGCGTTCTGCACCGCCGGGGAGTCCTTGAACTTCTGGGCCTTCTTGAAGTCCTGCTGGGCCGGGTGGATCCGACCCGCCTCCAGGTTCTCGTACCCCTTCTTCAGCCAGTAGTCGTGCTCCAGTTGGTTGGCGTTGTCGGTCAGCTTGGCCGGGTCGTTCTTGGCCGTCAGCTCCTGGTACTGGTCGGGGGAAAGCTTTTTCCTGGCCTGGATGAGCTTTCCGGCGGCCCGGCGGTAGGCGCTGGCGGCTTCGAGGCGGTCCTTTTTCTTTCCGAGCTTTTTGGCCTCGGCCACCGCCTTGCGGCACTCGTCGGCGGTCAGCAGGAAGGTCTTGTTGGAGATGGCGTTCTGCTTCAGCTCGCGGTATTTCTCCTGGGTGAGGGTGTCCCTCATGCTCTCGAGCAACTGGACCGCCTCGTCGTAGGCGGCGGCGGCTTCCTGGACCTTGTTCTCCTTGGCCAGGGCCACCCCGCGCCGGATGTCCGCCCAGTAGGCATCGTGCTGCTTGTTCTGGAGGATCTTCTGGCGGAGGACCTCCACCGTCGCCAGCTCCTCGGTGGACTTGGCGACCGCCTTGGCGTCTTCGGTGAGGATCCGCTCGGCGGTCTCCAGGTCGCCGGCGCCCATGGCCTTGCGGGCCTGCCGCATGTAGTCCAGGAACATCTTCTGCTGGGTGCGGTAGTCCTCGAAGTCGCGGACCTCTTGCCGCATCGTCTGGGTCCACTTGTACAGCGAGCTCTCCCGGCGCTCCAGCCGCTCGATCACCTTCTTGCCCCGGTTCAGCGCCTCGTCGGCCTCGTCGAAAACCCGCTTCCGCCCGACGGGGTCGGTCTTCTGCCGCGCCGTCATCACCAGCGAATACGCGCGCGCCAGGTGACCCCACACCTCGGCCTTGCCGGAGATGTCCCGGGCGGAGCGGCTGTACTGCTTGATCACCGCCCGGAAGCCCTCCAGGGATTCCTCGAAGAGCTTCCTCTTCTCCTCGACGGTCTGGGCCTTGGCCGCCTGCCGGTACAGGTCGCGGGCGTTGCTGAGGGCGCCGGCGGCCTGGCGGCTGATCTTGTCGCGCTCGACTGCCTCGGTCATCTGCCAGACGAGGAACGCCGCCAGGAACAGCCCCACGACGGTCCCGACGATGGCCAGTTTCTTCCCCGGCGACATGCGCTCCTTGGGGATCGCGGCCGTGGCCGGTTCGGCCGACGGGACCGGCGGGAGGGTCAGCATCCTGCCCTCGTCGCCTTCGAGCATGCCGGCGGCCCGGCCCTCGGCGTCGGCGGCGGCGTCGACGGACACCCGCCGTCGGCGCCCGTCCCGGCGCGCGGGCTTCTGGGAACGCGGCGAGAAGTTCGCCCGGATGTCCCTGCCCAGCGCCTCCATGGTGGGGTACCGCTCGGCGGAGTCCTTGGCCAGCATCCGCCCCACGATCTCCGACATCGCCGCCGGCACCGACGGGTTCACCTCCGCCAGCGGGGGCGCCGCCGCGTCGGAGGAGTGCCACTTCATCCACCGCAGGGGCTCGCTGCGCACGTCCCGGACCACGTCCTGGAAGACCTCGTTGAACTGCTCCCGCCCCAGCAGCATCTCGTAGGCGATCATGCCCAGGGAGTAGATGTCCGCCTGCTGGGTCACCTCTCCGCCCGAGAACAGCTCCGGGGCCATGTACTTGGTCGTGCCCAGCCTCATCGACGCGGGGGCCCCCGCCCGGGCCGCTACCCCGAAGTCCGTGATCTTCACGCGGAGGCCATCGCCGATGATGACGTTTCCCGGCTTGATGTCGCGATGGATGATCCCGGTCTTGTGGATCGCCGCCAGCCCCGCCGCGATCCGCCAGATCACCTGGAGCACCGCCTTCGGCTCCACCGGCCCCGGCTGCATCGCCAGGGTCGTCTCGATGGTGTGCCCCTCCACGAACTCCATCACCACGAACAGCCCCCTCGGGTCCTCCATCAGCTCGTGGATGGTGACGACC
>CAZNSB010000261.1:0-7450 GCA_964575155.1 uncultured Planctomycetaceae bacterium
TTGTAAAACAACAACCGGGCCTCGCAATCACCGCCCAAACTGTTGAAGATGGGCCTAAGGTCACTTGTGTCTTTCAAGTTTCGGCGCGACGTCCGAGGCGGGCTGCCCAAAGTCCCACGTCTGGCGGTTGGCCTTCCACCATGCGACCATTCTTGGGATTGCCTCGTCCAGTTGCGGGGTCCATGTCCCCACGCCGTCATAGCCGAATTTGTCATGCAAGGCCGAAGCGAGATGAATGAACGTATTGTGCCGGCTCTGGCGGAACGACCCGTCTTCGGCGTTTTCGGCAGCCTTGATTGTCAGGCACTCCAGCAGGATGTCGATGCCCCGCTTATCTCGCCAGTGAATCAGGGCCTCGCCGGCGTGCCATGCGCGGCTCAAGGCGATGTTGCCGCTCTTGGCGGGCGTAGCCGCCTGGTAGATTTCCCAGAGCCTGGCCACCGCGATGTCGCGGGAACTGATCTTCTTCAGCACGATGACTTCCATCGGGTGGCCATTGAGCTTGTCGCCCGCCACCTTTCGAACCCGGTCGGCGTCGCCCCAGGCGGCCAGCAGTTGAATCACTCCGCCCTGGAGTTTGTCCTTCTCGGCGTCCAGCGCGCCGTAGAGCTTGTTCTGGATCGCCCGGCGAACCTCCGCGGGCATCTCCTGCGTGAAGTTGATCAGGCCCATGGCGGCACACTCGCGAAGGGCGTCGCCGCGGGCGCCATCTGCGGTAATGGCAGCAAGGGCGTCGGCGCCTTGTCGCGTATACCCGCTAATGGCCAGCCCCCAGACTGCCTGATAGCGATCCTTCTGATCGGTCGCCGGGTCGAGTGCCGCCTTGGCCGCAAGGGGGCGCTGTTCGGGCGTGAGGTAAGGAAACCCCGAACGGGAAGGGCGCGTTTCCATGCCGCACTCGATCTCCGCTATTGCCCAAGCGGCCCGCGTCGCGATCTCCAGATCCTTGTTGCCCAGGGCCTCGCGCAAGGCCGGAAGGGCCGCCCGGCCAATCGCGATCAACTGGTGCTGTGCGGCCTCTCGCTCGCGCCACCTGGCGCCGCCAAGCTGGATGATGAGGCTGTCGATCCGGGCTTCACTCGCCGCGGCCTGGGTACAGGGGGCGGAAGCCGTTTCCTTGCCCGCCCATGCCGGCGGCTGCCCAAGAAGCACCAGGCCAAGAGCGACCAACAAGCGTCTATTCATAGTCGGCCTCCCACATTCGACCGTCAGGTTAGACGAAGCAGGCCCGCTATGGTTCCTGGGCCTTACCCCCGCAGGTCGGGGACACAACGCAACGGCCTTGAGCCGGGATTGTCGCGGGAGGGACGCCGGCTGCCCGACGCCCCCCGCACGGATCCGTACGTGAGGGATTGCCTACCGCACCTGGCGCCCCGGCCCGGTGTACACAGAGAAAAAGGTGGGTTGCCTGCGGCAACCCAGCCTACCATCTAAAGTTCGAAACGTTCAGCCGCGACCCGAAGGGGAGCGCGCACCGCGCGGGACCCGCCGCGGCCGATGCCCGCGAGGGGGCGGGGCTACTGCGTTGCCCGGGGCTGGATCTTCTCAAGGGCCCACGCCGCCCCGTTGCGGACCCACTCGAGCGGATCGTTCCGGGAAATCTCCCGCAGGGCGCCGGCGGCGTCCTTCGCCCCCGGCCCGATCCGCCCCAGCGCCGACGCCGCGCTCCCGCGCACCCCGCCGTCTTCATCCTTCAGCGCCCGGATGAGCCCGCCCACGGCCGCCTTGGCCGACGGGCCCATGTCCCCCAGCGTTTCGGCCGCGTTCAAACGCACCGACGTGTTCTCGTCCCCCAAGGCCTTGAGAAGCTCGGGAAGGGCGGCTTCCGCCGCCGGACGCACCAGCCCCAACGCCCACGCCGCCCGCGCCCGGACCGTGGGCTCTTCGTCCTGCAAGGCCCCGACGAGGGCGGGCACGGCCGGGGGGCCGATCCTGCCCAGCGCCGCGCCGGCGAAATAGCGAACGATGCCGACCTTGTCCCTGAGGCACCGCCCGAGCCCGCCGACGGCGGCTTGGGCGTCGGGGCCGATCTTCCCCAGGGCCCAGGCGGCGCACCACCGGACGTCGCGGTCGCCGTCGTTCAGGGCCTTGGCGAGATCGCCGACGGCGGCCTTGGCGTCCGGCCCGAGGCCTCCCAGCCCCAGCGCCGCCCGGAAGCGCGCCCGCCAATCCGCCTCGCCCAGCGCCGGGACGAGGTCGGGCACGGTCCCAGTTCCCGCCGGCCCGATCTTCCCCAGGGCCTTGGCCACGTACTCCCGCACGCTGTCGTTCTCGTCCTTCAGCGCCCGGACCAGGTCGGGCACCGCCGCCTTGGCCGGCGCGCCCAGGCACTCCAGCGCCCGCGCCGACTCGATCCGGACGACCGGAGACGGCGACGACAGCCCCTCGATGCACTCCGACACCGTCTTGGGTTCGGCCAGACCCGCCGACCCCGCCGGGGCCTGCGCGGCGCGCTCTTCTTCCCTGCACCCCTGGGCCGCGCCCATCAACGCAAGCCAAAGCGATACACCCAGTATGCGCCTTGTCATCTGTCTCTCTCGGCCCGCCCGGCCGTGCCGGCGCCCGGCGGAGGCGGGCAGGTGTCATTCTCCCGGCTCGGGGATGATGTACTCGGGGTGGTGGACGAGGGGGATGGAGGCCTTCTGGTAGGCGGCGATCACGGCGGGCTGGACCTTGACGAGCTCCACGTCGTTGCGCCACATGGCCAGGTCCTGCGGGCGGGTGGCGCGGGCCGGCATGTTCAGCCTGCGGAACACCGCCGACCGGGCGTGCTGCTGGACCCTGGCGTTGCCGCTCTTCTCCATGACCTCGACCAGGTGGACGATGGCCCTGTCGTCGGCGCATCGGCTGAGCCCGTCCACGGCGTTGATGCGGACCTCCTCGACGGGGTCCTTCCCGGCCAGCCTGCCCAGGTGGTCGGCGGCGTCGGCGTCGCCGTAGGTCCCCAGCGTGGTGACGGCGGCGGCGCGGATAGCCGGGGCCTCCTCCGCCGCCGTCGCCGCGATCACCATCTTGCGGTGCTCGGGGTCGGGGAACTTGGCCAGGGCGAGCAGGGCGGCCCGACGGACGGCCGGGGACGGGTCGGCGGCGGCCGCGGCCGCGATCGCGTCCCCCGCGCCCCACCGGTCCTCGTCGGCGACGCGGCAGATGCACGCGATCCGCTCGGCCGGCGTGTCGCCCGTGATGCGGGCCTTTCTGGCCACCACGCCGGGCACGATCGAGACGACCACCGCCGCCACGGCGACGGCGACGAACCCATACACCCACCTGCCGCCCTTGCCCGGGAGAGTCTTTCTCATGTCCGATTGCCTCGCGCGGGGCCTGGGCGCCCGTTGGGGCGTTCTCCTACGGCCACCACATCTGCGAATGGATTTTCGGGTTTGCCTCGGCCGGGCCCATCCGCTGGACGGACTGGTCCGCGAACAGCACGTTCAGGCGCCCGAGATGGCGGGCGACGCTGCTTCGGCCGAGGTGCTGGGCGATCTCGTCGGGGAAGTCCATGTCCGCGAACTGGTGGTCGTAGTCCAGCAGCACCACCGTCCCGGGGCCGACCTTGTACTTCTGCCCGACGGTGGAATTGATGGCGTAGCTGGTGGCCATGCCCAGGAAGATCTCCGTCCGCCCGACGTAGTTGTGCAAGCTCTCCCCGGGGCTCTTGGGCCAGAGCTGCTCGCCGTAGAGGGTGATGACGGTCTGCGTGTTGTCGTGGAAGTTCATCAGCCTCATCGTGACGGTGCCGTCGGCGCGGGTGTGCATACGGAAGACGCCGTCCTTGTCGTCGTGGTGGGTGCAGTTGGGGTACTCGCTCGGCCCGTTGGGGCACCACTGGACCTGGACGCCGGGGCTCTCCTCGAAGACGAACTCGGTGTAGGGGCCCTCGGCGTCTTTGCCGGTCCGGGAGGCACAGCTCAGGCAGTCCTCGAAGGGGATGCGGATGTCGCCGTACCCGGGGGCCGAGAGCTGGTATTCCAGCCCCGGCATGACGGCCATGGTCGTCTGCCCGGGGTCCTCGGGGCAGTGATAGACGTGCCGGTGGGGCAGGACGTCGTAAGGCACCGACGGCCAGCGGGTCTTCTCCGGGTATGGCGGGCGCTTGGCGACGGCGGATTCCCCGGGCGGGATCAGGAACGCCGACCCCAGTTGCTTGAGGTTGTGCGCGCACTGCGCCGCACGCGCCAGGCTCTTGGCCCTGTCCAGTGACGGCAGCAGAAGGCTCACCAGCAGGGCAATGATGGCGATCACCACCAACAGCTCCACGAGCGTGAAGGCGCTTCGCTTCATGCCCGGCACTCCTTTCTGGACGGTCCTCCCCCGATTCGGCGCATTCGGGAGATTCTGTCGGCAGACGCGCCGGACGCATAGACCGCGCCCGGTCTCCCCTCGACGCCCGCAACGGCCCTGGTCCGTCTGCCCGTCGCGCCGTCGTCCCGCACCTTCAGAGATCGATGGTCCATTTCCAATTCCGCGGGCGGCGGCCCGCCAGTGCCATTATCGATTATCGCCGCCGACCACCCCTTCTGCAAGCCGAATCCTTTCCTCCTTCCCCGCCGGGTGCGATGCTCGATTGTGGCACGGGCGTCTCGCCTGCCGGCGGCCGTGCCACGCGCCCTGACCTGCGTTGCCTTCCGCCGCCGCCCGCGATATACTTCCTTGGGACATCGGTTCCCGCCGGTCGGAAGCGCGTGGGCTTCGGGCCGTGTTGACGGTCCCGGCCGGGGTGTATGTAGGGAGAGGGCCCTGTGATGCTGAAGCGAACGGTGCGGCTTGTGGTGCTGGGGGGCGCGGGCGTGCTCGTGGCGGCGTTGGGATGCTCGAAGGACCCGCAGGCGCCCACCGGTGAGAGGAGCGAGCGGGCGGCCCTGAACGAATACAACCTGCCCGATACGCAGGTCGCCCTCGCCGGCTACAGCCCGGTCTCCTATTTCGCCAAGGGCGTCGCCGAGAGGGGCACGACCCCGTTCGTCGTCAGCCACCGGGGCATCCACTACAAGTTCACCTCGCCCACGCAGATGAACCGGTTCAAGGCCGACGCCGGCAAGTACGAGCCGGCCTACGGGGGCTGGTGCGCGTTCGGCATGGCGGCCAACCGGAAGGACCCGCCCGATCCGACGCACTTCAAGATCGTCAACGGGCGCCTGCTGCTGTTCGCCAAGTCGGCCCGGAGCGATGCCCTCGAGCTGTGGAACCGGCAGGACGAGCGCGAGCTGACGGCGTCGGCCGACCAGAACTGGAACAACATCAGCGGCGAGTGACCGCCCGGGCCCCCGCACGCCAACGAGCGGCTCCACCGACTGCCACAAGGACTTCACCAGGCCGGAAGCTCCCCCATCGAGCGGAGGACCACCGTCGGACAGCGCGCCAACCGCTGCGGCCCGCTCATCCACAACCGCGAGTGCCTCAGACTGCGCTGCCGGCAGCGCGGCACCATGGCGGAATCAGGAACCCCATGCTGGACCCCGGGAACCCGGACGGGTATCTCTGGGCCCTGGAACAAGCGCTGCCGGTCTTCGGCCGGCAGGCCCGCCAACGGGCCGGGCCCGGCTGAACCGGTCGGGGCAGACGCAGGAGACGAGGGAGAATGACCGCCAGCGACGGGCGCTTCGAGGTCAAGATCAACGAGCGGACGCACCTGGTGATCGAGTCGGGCACCGGGCGGTGCCTCGGCGCGGCGGGGGCGAACTTCTACCGCCCGTGGGCCTTCCCCCTGTACACGCCGTCCGGGCTGACGGTGGTGCGCGAGTTCCCGTACGAGCACCCGTTCCACACGGGCGTCTTCGTCGGGCAGCATCCCGTTCGCGTCGGCGGCCGGGTCGGAAACTTCTGGGTCGCGCCGCCGGTGCGGTCCTTCGACGACCCCCTCGCCGCCGACCTCGGGCGGGTGGACTCCGCCGGCGGGCCCGAGGTCGCGATCGACCAGGACGCGGTCCGCTTCACGTTCCGTTGCGTCTGGCGCGACGGCCGCGAGCAGCCGATGCTCGACGAGGTCCGCACGATGACATTCCGGGCGCTGCCGGAGGCGACGATCTGCGACGTGGCCAGCGAGAAGACCGCCTCCTACGGCCGGGCGGAGTTCCCCCAGACCAAGTTCGGCAGCATCGGCCTCCGCGTCGAGCCGAGGCTCCTGCCGGCGCTGGGGGGCGAGATCATCGCCGCCGGCGGCCGCCGCGGCGGCGCCGAGGTGGTCCACGAGGGCGACTCCGAGTTCGTCGCCTACGAGAACGCCCTGGCCGGCGCGGGTCGGTTCGGCGTGCTGATGCACATCATGGAACCGGCCGTCAGGGGCCCGTGGTTCATCCGCGACTACGGCATGGCCCTGTACAACCCGACGTGGACGCGGCCGGTCGCCACGCCCGCCGGCGGGTCGTGGACCATCGCCCTGCGCGTGGCGGCCTACGACGGGGCGCTGACGGACGGGCGGGTGAGAGAGTGGCTGAAATGACGAAGCAACCCGTGAGAGAGAGGATCGGGCTGGTGGGGATCGGGCTGGTGGGGACGGCCCTGGGCGAGCGCCTGCTGGGGCGGGGCTTCGGCGTGATCGGGTTCGACATCGATCCATCGAAGTGCCGGCGCCTCGAGGCGCTCGGGGGGCAGGCCGCCGGCGGGCCCGCCGACGTCGCCGCCGAGTGCCGCCGAGTATTCCTCTCGCTGATGACGACGGAGATCGTCCGCGAGGTCGTGGAGGCACCCGGCGGCCTGATGCACGCCGCAACGCCCCCGAAGTACATCATCGACACGACCACCGGCGACCCCGATCAGACGGCCGAGCTCGCCGGACGCCTCGCCCGCCGCGGCGTCCACTTCCTCGATGCGACGATCTCCGGCTCCAGCGGGCAGGTCAGGGGCCGCCAGGCCGTCTTCCTGGTCGGCGGGGCACCGGAGGCCTTCCACGCCTGCGGCGACCTCTTCGACGCGGTGACGGAGAAGGCGTTCCACGTGGGCCCGTCCGGGTGCGGGTGCAAGGCCAAGCTGGCCAGCAACCTGATCCTCGGGCTGAACCGGGCGGCCCTGGCCGAGGGGCTGGTCTTCGCCGAGAAGCTGGGGCTGGAGCCCGCGCCCTTCCTGGCCCTGCTCAAGGCCTCGCCGGCGTACTCGGCCGCGATGGACGTCAAGGGCGAGAGGATGCTCACCGGCGACTTCGCGCCCGTCTCCCGGATCGCCCAGCACCACAAGGACGTGTCCATCATCCTGGAATACGCCGAGAGGCTCGGGCAGGAGCTGCCGCTGTCGCGAGCGCACGCGGAGCTTCTGAGAACGTGCATCGAGGCCGGCGACGGCGAGCTGGACAACGCCGCCGTCATCAGGGAGATCAGGAGGCGCGGCCATGGCAAGAGGTGAGACCTCCCCATCCGAATCCCGCACGTTTCAGGACGCCGGGACCGGCGTGGGCGGAAAGCCGCTGCAACGGACCGAGGCCGAGGCCCTCAGCGAGTGGTCGCTGCACCCCTCCCAC
>CAZNSB010000262.1:0-7449 GCA_964575155.1 uncultured Planctomycetaceae bacterium
GTCCAGGCCGATGGCGGTCGGCAGCACCGGCCAGGCGACCGGATCGGGCTCGGCGATGCGGTCGGCGATGTCGATCTGGCGCCGATCCAGCACCACCGGCAGCATGTCCGCCAGCGGCTGGAACGGGGCCCTGCCGATCAGGTTCATGTCGCTGTACTTGTTGGAGGCGATGTAGCACAGCCCGCCGTGGTGGTCGCTGACGAAGCCCTCCAGGATCTTCGCGAACTCCCCGTCGAACCCGCCCTGGGTGAACATCGGGTCGTACAGGATGACGATTTCGTACTCGTAGAGCTTCTTTCGCGTTCGCGGCAGGGCGGTCAGCCTCATGCCCGAGGAGGCTTCCTGGTTGAAGTCCTTCTCGGCGTTCTGCTGCCACATGCTGACGGCGTAGCGGTCGGGGCTGGTCAGCAGGAGATTGCGCAGGTACTGATATTCCCATCCCGAGTCGCCGCTGACGAAGAGGATCTTCAGCTTCTTCTCGGAGATCCGCAGCTTGGCGACGGCCTCGTTGTCCTTGTCGGAGAACTCCTGGTCGAGGCACTTGGCGCGGAGCTTGTACTCGAACTCCCCGAGCTTGTCGGCCTGGTGCCGCAGCATGACTTCCTGGCCCTGGCTCTGCCCGGCCCTGGCCGGTCGCGCGAGCTCGACGGTCTTTGCGACGTTGGTGGGCTCCCATTTTTTCCCTCCGCGCGGCCTACGGAGCAGGGTCAGGTCGACGCTCTGCCCGCCGCAGTTCCGGTGGGACAGGTAGCCCGTCAGTTCGATGTCGGAGCCCTTGCGGACCTCCCCGGGCCCCTGGAGACGGAGGACGGCGACGTTCTGGGGGGGCTGGGGGTCGCCGACGGCGACGGCGATGATCGGGATGTTGCGCTGGCGGACGTAGGCGACCGCCGGACCGAGGCGGTTGCCCCCCTCGGCCCCCCCGCCGGTGACCTGCCCGTCGCTGACCAGCACGATCGCCGCCACCCGCCGGCCCTGAAGCTGGTACGCCGCGTCCCGCAGCGCCGCCGCCAGGTTCGTCTCGTAGCCCCCCGCGGTGAGCTTCTCGCCCAGCGCCCGGGCGATCCTGCCCGGGACGAGCTGGCGCTCTTCCTCGTCCTTGGCCACGGAGAACTGCTCCAGCGACTGGGTGTAGCCGCCCCCCTCGGGGTGGGCGGTGGAGAACCGCATCAGCATGAGCCGATGGTCCCGGGCCAGCTTGCCCAGCGGGCCCCCCTGGCGGGCCAGGATCTTGCGGAGGATCTCGCTCCGGCTCATCTGCCGGAGCTGCTCGGCGTCCACGGAGAGCTTCTCGGCGACGGCGCGGCGAAGCTGCTGATCGGCGTAGCGGTCCTTCAGGGACATGCTCAGGCTGTCGTCGATCACCACGGCCACGGTGGAGTAGAGGTCCTTCTTGTAGCGGAGAATGACCCCGGGCTCCAGCAGGAGCATGAAAAGCAGGAAGAGGACGGCGATGCGGATGCCGGCCAGCGTCAGCTTCACCCGCCGCGGCGCGTCGCCCTCACGCAGGTAGCTCAGGACCGTCAGGGCCAGCAGGGCCAGGAACAGCACCGACAGGCCCAGGATGATCCAGTTGTTGTACTCGGCGGCGAAGGTCGGGATCAGACGGTCGGCGCCCTCCAGCTCGCCGGCCTTCAGCCGCATCAGAAATTCCATCAATCGTTTCATGGCTCGCCTGGGAGCTACCGGTAGTGCCCGAAGCGCTGGCCCAGAAAGACCTCCACGGCCAGGACCATCAGCAGGAGGGCCAGGGCCAGCTTCCAGTACTCGCGCCGGTCGGCGATGGCGGCCTCGATGGGCGCGGCGGCAGCGAGCTTGTCAATGTAGTCGAACTCCACGCCCAGCAGGGCGGGGAGCTCCTTCTTGCCCGCCCGCTCCAGCCGGCCCTCGCGGGGATCGGGGTTTCGGGCGAACAGCACGATCCGCGTCTCGTCGGGCAGGTTGAGCTTCAACTGGTACAGCCCGGCGTGGCGGGTGTTGGCATAGCTGATCTGCCGCCGCTGCCCGCGCCACCGCCCCTCCAGCGCCACCACGTCCTCGGCGGGAAAGGCGGGGGTCTGGAGCAGCGCCCTGGCCGCGGCAAACTCCGGGCTGAGGGAGTGGTCGATGCGCTGGCCGACCGGGGCGGTCAGCCCGCCGCCGCCGGGCTTGCTGAGATAGTTGAGCATGTCGTTGACGAAGGGGACGAAGGTGAGGTCCTTGGGCCAGTCGGTCCATTCCGTGTCGGCGGAGCTGTAGACCGCCATGACCGCCCCTCTTCCGTAGGCCCGCATCACCACCGCCGGGCTGTGCTGGCGGTCGCCGGCGGTGTTGTCGAACCGCCCCAGCACCCGCACCGGGCCCAGCCCGGCGGCGACGGTCGGGCGGGCCTCGTGCTCCGTCGGGGTGTACCCGTAGAAACGCACAAACCGCGTGAACTGGGAGCGGCGTCCGTGGAAGACGTTCATGACCGGCTCGGGCGAGATGCTGCCCCGCAGCAGCCGGACGAACTGGCGCCGGTGCCGGTCGGGGCGGACGGGGGCGGCGAGCCTCAGCGGGCTCAGCCCCGCGCCGCCGCCGTAGAAAGGCCCGTTGTAGAACGTCGGGTCCACGCGGTCGCCGGTGAAGATCGCCAGCCCCCCGCCGGCGCGAACGTATTCCTTCAGCGCGTCCAGTTGCGCCAGCGGCACGTCCGGGACGTTGGCCAGCACCACCGCGTCGTACCGGTTGAAGTCCACCTCCGACAACTGGTCCGCCGAAATCACCTGCGCCTCCGAGCCGTAACGCTGATCCCCGCTGGGGTCGATGGCCGCGGCCAGGTAGAACGACTCGCTCCGGTCCGGATCGCCCAGGTCGCACTCGCCGTCGACGACAAGCACCCGCCGGGCCCTGCGGACGGCCAGGGCCAGCGAGGCGACGTTGTCGCCGGCGACGGTGTCCGCGGGCAGCTCGCCGGCGACGGCGGCGGCCCCGGGGTCGGGCAGCTCGCAGTCCACGTGGACGACCTGCCTCTGGCCCGGGTCGATCGAGCCGATGGTCCGGGCCGGCAGCCTCATCTCCGCCCCCGCCGCCGTCCGCGCCGAAAAGCTCGCCGCCACGTTCTGGGCGCGCACCGGGCCGTTGTTCCGCACCGTCAACTGCACCCGGATCGGAAGCGAGGCGATCACCAGCTTGTTCAGCACCTCGATCTTCTCGACCGTCAGGTTCGCCCCCGGCGGGGCGCCGTAGTTCATCAGGACGATGTCCACGTCGTTGTCGCGCAGGGTCCGCAAGTGCTTGCGAACGTCCTCCAGCGTCTCGGAAGAGGCGAAGTCGGCTCGGCGGAAATCGCCGAGCACGTACAGCCGCTTGTGGGTGGACACCAGGTCGAACAGGTCGGCGGCCGTCTTCAGGGCCCGGTGCAGTTGGGCCCGGGTGTCGGAGACGGCCAGCGACTTCAGCCGGCCCCCCAGCGCCTCCGGGTCGGTGAGGGGGTCCTTGAGGTCCCAGACCGCCTCGGTCCGCCCGGGCCGGCTGGTCAGCAGGATCGCCACGCGGTCGGAGGCGGCGACCGCCTCGAGCGCCCCGGCGAGGTCGCTGGCGGCCTTTTTGAAGGCGGTGGTGTCGGCGATCTTCTGGCCCATGGAGACGCTGTCGTCGAGGACGAAGACGTGGGTGGTCTGGACGCGTGCGGCGATGGGCAGCGCCGCCGGGGGCGCGCAGCCGATGAACCGCGAGACCGCCACCGCCAGCAGGAACAGCGCCAGGCAGCGCAGCAGCAGCAGGATCAGCTCCTCCAGCCGGATCCGACGCCGGTTCTTCCGCACCGACTCCCGGAGGAACTTCATGGCCGCCCACTCGACGATCTTGAACCGCCGGCGGTTCAGCAGGTGAATGATCACGGGCACCGACACCGCCGCCGCCCCGCCCGCGAACAGCCATGGATGCATGAACGGCATCGTTCTTCCCTGCACGAGCCACCAGCCACCTGCCACTAGCCACTAGTGGCGGGTCCCTGGTGGCTGGTGGCTACCTCTTGGCGCCCGCTTTGCGGACGGCGGCGGCGCGGGCGGCCAGGAACGCCAACAGCGCCGCGTCCAGGTGGTCGGCCGTGGATATCAGCTTGTAGTCGATCTGGTTAGCGATGCACTTTCGCTTGACCTCGGTGCAGAACTCCTCCACCGCCTCCAGGTAGCCCCTGCGCAGGGCCCTGGGCTCGATCATGAGGTCGCCCATCGCCTCCAGCCCGCGGAACAGGGTGTTGCCCTGGAAGGGGAAGCTCAGCTCGTCGTCGTCCATGACGTGCAGGACGATGACCTCGTGGTTGCGGTGGCGGAAGTGCCGCAGCCCGCGCATCAGCCCGTCGGCGTCCACGAACAGGTCGCTGACCAGGCAGATCAGGCCCCGGCGGGGGATCTTCTCGGCGAGGTTGTGGCAGATGTGCTCGATGGTGGTCTTGGCGACCAGCGAGGCCACGTCCAGCTCGTGGACGAAGCTCTTGATCTGGTTGGGATTGGCCGAGGGAGGCAGGTAGCTGCGGAGGTCCTCGTCGAAGGTGGCGAGCCCGACGGCGTCCTGCTGGCCCAGGAGCAGTTGGCCCAGGGCCGCCGCCGTGCAGGCGGCGTAGTGGTACTTGCTCAGCCGGTCCGGGCGCCGGCCGCCCTCCTCCCCGTAGCGCATCGACTCGCTGACGTCCACCAGGAAGATGGCGCGGAGGTTGGTCTCCTCCTCGTACTGCTTGATGTAGAAGCGGTCGGTCCGCCCGAGGACCTTCCAGTCGATGTGCTTGATGTCGTCGCCGGGGGTGTACTCGCGGTGCTCGGCAAACTCCACCGAAAAGCCGCGGAAGGGGCTCTTGTGCATGCCCGAAATGAACCCCTCCACCACCAGGCGGGCCTGGAGGTCCAGCCGCTTGATCTTGTTCAGTACCTTCGGGTCCAGGTATTTCTGAAGTTCGGTCTTGGCCATGTCTGATTCGCTCAGCGGGTCGTTTTCTCTCTGTCTCGTTCGGAGGCCGCAGGACGGGACGTCGGCATCTCCAGGTCCACGGCGGCCGCGTAAATCCGCCCCGCCCCCGTCGCCACCAGCCGCAGGCGGCCTTGCGTCTTCACGGTGCCGGCCCACGCCGCGCCGGCATCCGGCGAACCGTCCGGGTCAAAGCCCAGGCCGGCATTGCAGGCCCGGAAGGCGGCGCGTGCCTTCTCCGGGGCCGAGGCGCCGGCACCGCCCGGGAGCGCCGCCCGTTTCGGCGTACCCGCCCGGAGCCCCACCTGTAGCCCCCCGGCGCCGGCGGGCCTGGCCGCTCGCCAGCGCCAGCCGCCGGGGCTGTACTCGACGGCGACCTTCAAGGGCTGGGGAAGCTTCAGCGGCGTCGCCGGGTCGCCCAGCAGGGCGTACATGAGCGCCTGGTCGCGCCGGAGCTTGCCCAGGTTGATCTCTTCCTCCAGCTTGCCCTCCACGTTGCGGAGGATGCGCTCGGCGAGGAAGTTCCGCGTTCTCATCGCGCTGCGCTGGGCCTGAAGCCACAGCGGGCCGATCCGCTTCTCGCTGCCGCCGAGGGCCTTCAGCAGGCTCAGGATGGAGTAGGAATTCATCAGTGGGTGGCTCTCGGAGACCGCGGCGATGGCCGCCACGGGGCCGCCGGGGGCGAAGAAGAGCGATTCGGCCAGGCACGGCGTCGGCCTGGTGAAGTCGCCGCAGTCGCAGGCGAAGATCACCGCCGGGGCCGCCGGCCCGCCGCCGGCGAGCTGCTTTCCGGCGGCCGAGGCCGTGAAGTAGATGCTCCTGCCGCCGTGGTCCATGGCAAAGAACCGCTCCGGCTCGGCGTGCCCGATCAGCAGGATCAGCGCCCCGCCGCGGGTCATCTGCCGGGCGAACAGCCCCGGCTGATCCGGAGGCCAGCCGCAGAGAGGATGGTTCGGGTTGCCGGTGATGATCCACGGCTGAACCCACGCGGGGGCGTTGGCCTGGATGACGCCGAGGAGCATGTTGGTCGCGAGGGCGTCGACGAGCGGGTTATATCCCGGCGCCCCGGCCCAGACGGGCAGTCGGAGGTCGTCGGCGGTCGGCTGGCGGGCCTCGAAGGCGAGGATCTTCTTCACGGCCAGCTCAACCTGGGCGGGCGTCCGCGCGGGGATTCGCCCGACGGGGACGTCCGGCGTGCCGTCGCCGTCGAGGTCGCCCCAGGCGGCGTCGGAGGCGAACAGGCGCGGCTGGGATCGCCGCCAGCGGTACAGCTTCATTCGCCTCGCCGGCAGATACCAGGGCTGGTCTTCCTTGCCGGGCTGGTCGTCGCCGAGCAGCAGCATCATGGCGGGCTTCCGATCGGCGGCGGCGAGCGCTTCGGCGACGGGCTTCGTGGAGATCAGGGTCTGGTAGCCCTGCTGGCGGCGGAGCCGGGCCAGCGGCGCCAGGGCCTTGACCAGCGCGGGCCTGCCCACCGCCAGCCACAGCGGCTTGTTCTCCCCGCCCGCCGCCGAAGGCGCAGACAGCAAGACCGCGCCGACCAGCCCGGCCCAAAGGGCCGGGCCGCGGGTCTTGCTCAGCGACCTCACTTCCACGCACTGGTGTCCGGTTTCTCCCATACTGGCGGTTCGCCTGCCGATCCGCGCTTCGCGCCCTTGCCCGCACGGCGACGAAACGGGGTACTGGCTACTGGCGACTGGCGACTGGCTACTTCTTCAGCACGCCGGCGGTGTCCGGGCTGGCGGCAATGGCGCCCTCCTTGGCGGGGATGGTCTCGATCAGCCGGTCGACGATCTTGTCGGTGGTGAAGCCCTCGGCGTCGGCGTTGAAGTTGGTGACGATCCGGTGGCGGAGGACGGGCCTGGCGACGGCCTGGATGTCATCGGTGGACACGTGGTAGCGCCCGCGCAGGACCGCGCGGCACTTGCCGCCGAGGATGAGGTACTGGCAGGCCCTCGGCCCGGCGCCCCAGGAGACGTAGTCGCGTATGAAGTCGGGGACGTCGCCCTCGTGGACGCGGGTGGCGCGAACCAGCCTCATCGCGTACTGGATCACGTGGTCGGCCACCGGGACGCGTCGAATGGTCCGCTGGGTCTCGATGATGGCCGGTCCGTCCAGGACCGCCGTCAGGAGCGCCTCCTCGATCGCCGTCGTCAGGCGGACAATCTCGAACTCCTCGTCCCAGTCCGGGTAGTTGACGAAGATCTTGAACATGAACCGGTCCTGCTGGGCCTCGGGCAGGGGGTAGGTCCCCTCCTGCTCGATGGGGTTCTGGGTGGCCAGCACGAAGAAGGGGTCCTTCATGGGCATCCGGTTTCCGCCGACGGAGACCTGGCGTTCCTGCATGCTTTCGAGGAGGGCGGCCTGGGTCTTGGGGGGGGTGCGGTTGATCTCGTCGGCGAGGATGACGTTGTTGAAGATGGGCCCTTCGAGGAACTTGAACTCTCGGGTGCCGGTGGCCTTGTCGTCCTGGATGACCTCGGTGCCGGTGATGTCGGAGGGCATGAGGTCGGGGGTGAACTGGAT
>CAZNSB010000263.1:0-7444 GCA_964575155.1 uncultured Planctomycetaceae bacterium
CCCACGAGCTGATGCTCTCCCGGGCCGCCGACGTGGGGCGGATGCTCACCCACACCTTCGCCCTCGACGAGTACCGGCGCGCCCTCGCCGTCGCCATCGACAAGGCCAAGCACCAGAGCATCAAGGTGGCCTTCCGGTTCGACCCGGCCGGAGGAAACCCGCCGTGACGCCCGGGGAAAGGATGTACGCCGCCATTGTCGAGGCCATCGGGCGGGGAACCGGCCACATCGCCGCGCCCACCTGCACGCCGTTCCAGTTTCCGCCCACGGCGAAGTACGTGGCCAACTACGCGGCCTTCCTGGAGGCGGGCGCGGCCCTTGGCGCGTAGCGGCTCTTCGGGCATACTCTGTGCGGACAAGAAGGATGGGAGAGGAAATGACCAAGGCACCACCCCAAGTGGCCGTCGTCATGGGCTCCGACAGCGACCTGGAGGTCATGCAGCGCTGCCTGGCGCAGCTCGATGCGTTCGGCATCGCCCACGAGGTGCGCATCCTCAGCGCCCACCGCACGCCGGCGGCCGTGGAGGAGTTCGCCGCCGCCGCGCACGGACGCGGAATCAAGGTCGTCATCGCCGCCGCCGGCATGAGCGCCGCTCTGGCCGGAAGCATCGCCGCCCGGACGACGCTGCCGGTGATCGGCGTGGCGATGGCCTCCGGGCCGCTGGCCGGCGTCGACGCCCTGCTTTCCACCGTGCAGATGCCCCCCGGCGTGCCCGTCGGCTGCACGGGCCTGGCCGGCGCCGGCGCCGCCAACGCCGCCGTCTACGCCGCCGAAATCCTCGCCCTGACCGACCCCGCCCTGGCCGAGAAACTCAAGGAGTACAAGGCCGCTCAGGCCGAGAAGACACTCCAAAAGGACCGAAAGGCCCAAGGGCAAACTTAACAACAGGGGCCGCACCATGGCAAAGACGGCAAAGGCCCTCCTGATCGCCGCAGCGGGGATGATCACAGCGGCCGTCGCGTTCGCCCAGAGCAGGCCCCTCCGCGGCGGCAAGCGGGCGCACCCCCCGCGCGGAATGAAGTAGGCTATTGCGTTTTCCTTCTCACCTGCTAGCCTCCCGGGGTTCTTGCCTTGATTGAGGAGAGGCTGCCCATGGCCGGCACTGGACGGGAATCGTTGAAGCGTCGCGTGGAGTCCTTCGCGGCAGGGAACAGGCACCTGGCCGAGCGGCTGGGCGCCCAGATCGAGTTCGCCGAGGCCCTGTGCGAGCTGCATCCACGCAAGGGGCCCGGATGGAAGAGGCTCATCGCCCGCGCCGCCAAGGCGGCCGGCGAGGCGGCCGAGAGGGCCCGGTCGGCGGCCGCGCTGCGAAAAGCCCTCGCCGAGGTCGAGACGATCCTCGCCCCCGTCGGCAAGGTCGCCAAGACCTATACCGTCCACTGCGTCGGGCACGGGCACATCGACATGAACTGGATGTGGTCCTGGCCGGAGACCGTCGCCGTCACCAACGACACGTTCATCACCGTCTTGAAGCTGATGGAGGAGTTCGACGACTTCTGCTACACGCAGAGCCAGGCCTCCGTGTACGCCATCGTCCGGGAATACCACCCGGAGCTGCTGGAGCGGATCAAGGCCCGCGTCGCGGAGGGCCGCTGGGAGGTCGCCGCCGCACACTGGGTCGAGGGCGACAAGAACCTCTCCTGCGGGGAGAGCATCGCCCGCCACCTGCTGTACGCCCGCCGCTTCGTGAAGGAGCTGTTCGGTCTCGACCCCGACGACCAGCCCCTGGACTGGGAGCCGGACACCTTCGGCCACGCCGTCACGGTCCCCACCATCGTCTCCCGCGGCGGGGTGAGCCGGTACTACATGTGCCGCGGCGGCAACTGGGACAAGCCGCCGGTCTTCTGGTCTCAGGGCCCGGACGGGGCGCGGGTCCTGGTGAACCTGGACGCGGCCTGGTACGGCGGGGCGATCGACCCGGCGGCGGCGCGGGCGCTGCTGGAGTTCTGCGCCGCGACGGGGCTCCGCGACTGGATGTGCGTCTATGGGGTGGGGGACCACGGCGGCGGGCCCACCCGCCGGGACATCCTCCGCGCCCGCGAGATGGACTCCTGGCCGATCTTTCCGCGTTTCCGGCTGGGAACCACGCGCCGGTACTACGAGATCCTCGAGGAACACGGCGAGAAGTGGCCGGTGATCGACCGCGAGCTGAACTTCGAGTTTACCGGCTGCTACACCTCCCAGTCGCAGATCAAGCGGAACAACCGGCTGGGGGAGAACCACATGCTCGAGGCCGAGGTCGCCGCCTCGCTGGCCTGGCGGGCGACCGGCCGGCCCTACCCCGCCCACGCCGTCGGCAAGGCGTGGATCGACGTCCTCTTCAGCCAGTTCCACGACATCCTGCCCGGGTCGGGCTGGCCGGAGACGCGCCAGTACAACCAGGGGATGTTTCAGCGGGTGGCGGCGTCGGCGGGCATGATCAAGACGAACTCGCTGCGGGCGGTCGCCTCGGCGGCGGACACCTCCTTCGCCGGCGACGGCGCCCCGAGCATCCCGCCGGCCCGCCGGAGCATCGCCCTCGGCGCCGGGGCCGGGCGAGGGGCGCTGCTGGGAGGCGTCTCATCCGCCGGGCACGTCGCCGCCGGGCCCCGCCCCTTCGTCGTCTTCAACCCCACCGCCTGGCCCCGGCGGGAGGTCGTCCAGGCCACCGTCTGGGACGCCGGCACCGGCGCCGCCGGCGACATCAACGCCAAGAGCTTCCTCGTCCGCACGCCGGACGGGAAGGTCCTCCCCGCCCAGAAGCTCGATGCCGGCAACTACTGGGGCCACAGGTTCGTCGACCTGCTCTTCCCCGCCGAGGTCGGCGCCATGGGCTACGCCGCCTACGCCATCGAGGAAGGCACCGTGCCGGGTTTCGACGCCGGCGTCACCTGCCGGGAGAGCCCGCCGCGCCACGTCTCCTGCGGCCCGGCCAACCCGGTGCTGGAAAACGAATTCCTCGCCGTCCGGCTGGACCCGGTGACCGGCGGGGTCGCCCAGCTCCTGGACAAGGCCACGGGGAAGGACCTGGCGGACGCGGGCAACCCCCTGGGCATCCTGGAGTACGTCCGCGAGCGGGCGGGCGGGATGAGCGCGTGGGTCATTGCCGAACTCGCCGAGCGGATCTGCCCGCTGAAGCTGGATTCGCTTCGGAACGTCCGGCAGGGCCCGCACGCCGCCGCCACCGAGGCGAAGCTGAGGGTCAAGGACTCGACGGTCACCGTGACCTACGCCCTCAAGGCGCACCAGCGGTGGCTGGAGATCGAGGTCTCCGCCCGGTGGCTCGAGCGCGGCGGGGCGGAGATCGGCACGCCGGGGCTGCGGATGCGTTTCCCGCTGGCGCTGACCGCCGCCAAGGCCCGCTACGAGGTCCCCTTCGGCTGCGTCCAGCGCGACCTGAAGGGCGGCGAGGAGGTCCCCGCCCTCCGCTTCGCCGACGTCGTCGGCAGGATCGGCGCCGCCCCCGCCGGCTGCGCGGTCCTGAACGACTCCAAGTACGGGCACTCGCTGGCCGCATCCACCCTGGCGGTGAACCTCATCCGCTCCAGCTACGAGCCCGACCCCCTCCCGGAGATCGGCGAGCACGCCGTCCGCCTCGCCGTCGTCCCCCACGGGCCGAAGCTGCCCGTCGGCGCGCTGGTCAGACTGGCCGCGGCCTTCAACCACCCCCTCCAGGTGGTCGCCACCGACGCCCACCGCGGCCGGCTGCCGCCGGCGGCCGCCGCCGTGCGCGCCGTCAGGCCCGCCAACGTCGTCCTCTCCTCCGTCCGCAAGGCCCAGGACGAGGACGCCCTGATCTTTCACCTGTACGAGACCGACGGCAGGCCCGCCGACGCCACCGTCGCCCTCGACACCGCCCTCATGGGCGCCGTCGCCGCGGCCGACGAGGTGGACTTCCTGGAAAGGCCCGTGGAAACACCTGCCGCGCGAAAGGCCCGCGGGGGCTTCACCGTGCCCGTCGGCGCCCACGGCATCGCCGCCGTGAAGGTCAGGATGGCGAGATAGCCCGGCCCGACGAACGAGAAGAGGAACGTGTCATGGGCGGTTTCCTCCGGATGCAGGCGTTCCGAAAGACCACGAGCGACGAGGAGTTCATCGAGTCCGTCGGCAGGGAGCTGGCCCGCCGCCCGCGCCGCCGCGCCGGCATGCTGGCCGTTGGCTTCGGACTCATCCTGCTGGGGATCCTCTGGCTGGCGGCCGTGCCCAACCTGCTGCACGCGAGGCTGTCCACGCAGCAGCCGCCCCCGCTGAAGCTGGCCGTCGGCGGCGGGACCGCCGCCGGCGCCGCCGGGGCCGTCTTCCTCCTCATGGGCGTCCGCCTGCTGGGCGAGGGCACCGGCGGCGGGCGGCGCGATCGGATGGCCCGGATGCTGCTGGAATGCCAGGGGCGCGGCGGCGGTCCGGAAGCCGACCCGCCCGGCCTCACAGATCAATGAACACCTTCATCGCCTTGGTGCCGGCCTCGTCGATGAACCGGTAGGCCTCGAGGTAGTCGTCGAGGTCGAAGTGCCGGCCGATGAGGGGGGCGGTGACGATGTCGCCGGAGGCAATGGCCTCGACGGCCCGGTGGTAATCCTCCTTCCTGTACATCAGCGTCCCGGTGAGGGTCAGCTCGTGGTCCTGGACGAGCCCGAGCTCCGCCGCCGGCCGGTCGGCGAAGACGCCGACGAGCACGATCGTCCCGCCCTTGTTGACGGCCTCGATGGCGGCATTGACGGCGGCCTCGGCGGCGGCGCACTCGAAGGCCACGTCGAAACCGTCGGCGCCGAAGGCCCGCCCGGCGGCGGCGGGAAGCGGCTCGGCGCCCGCCTGGAAAACGCGCTCGATGCCGCACGCCCGCGCCACCGACAGCCGGTCATCGCTCAGGTCGCCGGCCAGGACGCCCGCCCCGGCAGCGCGGGCAGCCTGGGCCGTCAGGTTCCCGACGGGCCCGGCGCCGAGGACGACGACGTTGCGTCCGGCGAGCTCGCCGCCCCGGCCGACGGCGTGGACGGCGACGGCCGCCGGCTCCACCAGCGCCCCCTGCTCGAAGCTGAAGCCCTCCGGCAGCGGGACGACCTTCTCGGCGGCGGTCACGAACAGCTCCTGGGCCACCCCGGGGGCCTGGAAACCCTGGACCTTCAGCGCGTCGCAGATGTGGTAGTCGCCCCGGCGGCAGGGGCGGCAGGTGCCGCAGACCACCTGCGGCAGGGCGGTGACCTTCTGCCCCGGCCGAAGCCCGCTCACGCCGGGCCCGACGGCCTCGACCTCCGCCGAAAACTCGTGCCCCTGCACCACCGGGTAGGAGGTGTAGGGGTGCCGGCCGTGATACACGTGCACGTCCGACCCGCACACCCCGATCCGCCGGACCCGCAGGAGCACTTCCCCGCCCGCCGGGCGGGGGTCCGGCACGGTCCGCAACTCGATCCTGCCCGGAGCGATCATGACGGCCTGTCTCATCGCCGGTTCTCCCTTCGGGCGCGTATTATTCCCCACGCCCCGCCGGGGGCACAAGGCCCCGCCCGGCGGCGGCGAAACGCCCTGTTTTTTTGCCGCGGGGGAAACAGAATCGTAGGCTTTCGTCGGGACGACCGGCGGCACCGGCCGGGGAAAGGGCCGCGGGCAAACCGGGCCCCTTTCCACAGCCTCGGAGGGCGTGTCATGCGTTACCGAGTGCAGTACCTGTCGGAGAACGAGCGGCGCACGGCGGAGGTGGAGGCCTCCTCGCCGCAGGAGGCGGTCGTCAAGTTCCGCCACACGGGCTTCGGCCGGCCCGGCCGGGGCCACGAGACACAGCGGGTCCTCAGCGTATCCCCGGCCCTGGAAAGCGAAGAACTCCTGTGGTAGGACGGGCGGCGCGGGCGTCCTCGCCGCCCGCGCCGGGGTGTTCCGTCCTGACCACCGGCTGCACGGGCCGGCCGATCTCGGCCGGCCCAATCCTTGTCTTCCCCCGCCGCCGGCGTTGCACTCAGAGCGCGCCGGCCAGCGCGCAGTAGATCAGAAAGCCCACCCACCCCAGGAAGATCAGCACCAGCACCGCGTACTTCCACCGGTGCGGGGCGCCGCTGCGGTCGGGGATTCCGTCGACGACGTCGACCGGTTCGGGGACGTCCGGCCCGGCCCGCTGGCGGGCCTGCCGGGGCGGAGAGGACCTTGTCCTGCCGCCGGCCATGTCTACGAGTCCGCCTCGAAGATGGCCTTGGGCGCGAACGCGGTCTCGAAGTCGTACACGTCGCGGAAGTCCTCGACGCTGTCCTCTTCGGTCCGGTCCATCAGCCCGTTCTCGATCAGCAGGTAGACCATGTTGCCGAAGTCTATGGTGGCGTGGATGTTCCACCGCTGGAGCACCGGCCGCGCCAGCAGCCCCCACCGCTCCAGCGCCTCGTCACGGACGCCATGGCAGAGCTGTTCGCCGGTGACGTGTCTCGGCCGGCGGGCGGGTGTCTCTTCGGCGAGCTCTTCCTCGGCGCCCTCGGCGTCGGGCTCTTCGCCGTAGACCTCCTTCACCGCCCGCCCCAGCCCGTCGTGAAGAAAGGCGAACGCGTCCATCGGGTAGCGCCCGTCCTCACGGACCACCTCTTCCAGGCTCTTGGGGGGTTTTTCGGTCATGGCTTCCTTGGAAACAGGGCCCCGCCGACAGCCGTCGCCGCGCCCGCCGCCAGCCCGCCCCATTGCCCGCGCTCGCTCAGCGCCGCCGGGTCCGGCCCGGCCAGGCCCAGTTGGGCGAGGCCCTCGGCGGCCTTCTCGGGCATGAACGGCTCCAGGTAACTGAGCACGATGCGGACGGCCTCGGCGCAGGCGTACAGGATCGTTCCCAGCCTCTCTCGCCGGGCGGGGTCCTTTGCGAGCTTGAACGGCTGTGTGGCGTCGATGTAGCGGTTGGTCGCCGAGGCCACGTCCAGCACGGCCCGCAGGTATTCGCTGAACCGGCAGCGGGCCATCAGCTCCGGCGCGCGGGCGTGGAGCTGGGCCAGGGGCCCGGCGAGGAACCTGGCCTCTTCGCCGGCCAGTTGCCTCTCCTGCGGGGCAGGGACGGCGGCGTCGAAGTAGCGTCCGATCATGTTGACCGTCCGGCTGAGGAGGTTGCCGACGTCGTTGGCCAGTTCGCTGTTGTACCGGCCCTTCAGGGCGGCGCGGGAGAAGTCCCCGTCGGCGCCGAAGGGCACCTCGCGCAGCAGGAAATACCGGAACACGTCGCGCGAGTACTCCGCGCACAGCTCGGCGATCATCTCCCGCGAGATGAAGTTGCCCAGGCTCTTGGACATCTTCTTGCCCTCCGACGTCCACCAGCCGTGGGCGAACACCGTCACCGGAAGCTCCACGCCCAGGGCCATGAGCATGCAGGGCCAGTACACGGCGTGGAACCAGAGGATGTCCTTCCCGATCAGGTGGACGTTGCAGGGCCAGTACTCCCCGCCCGCGGCGTCGCGCCCGTCGCCGATCTCCGGAAGCCCCAGGGCGGTGTAGTAGTTGCTCAGGGCGTCGA
>CAZNSB010000264.1:0-7431 GCA_964575155.1 uncultured Planctomycetaceae bacterium
CGCTTGATCGCGTCGCTGTCGTACGCCTTGGCGCAGAACTCGGCAAGGAGCGCCCGATCGTCCAGTGTGTACGTCACGTCGCCCGAGAGCGTCTTGATGTTGGCGTCGACCTCTTCCTTCAGACGCATGCCGATGACCAGAAGATGGATCCGCTCGTCGTCCAGCACATACCGGATCGCCGCAGCGGGCAGTTGCCCCAGGCGTTCCTTGTCGAATCCCGGGACGACGTAACCGGACCAGGCCCCAAGAATGCCTCCGCCGACGACCTTCATCGCAGCGATACCCATACCGAGTTCATGGGCTTTCGCCACGCACGCATTACGCAGCTCGACCATCCTGGCCGAGAACACCTGATTGTATCCCCTGGGGAGATAGCCGTACGAGAGCATACACTGGTCGAACCCGCCGGAGGAGATCAGGGCCAACGCCTTGTCGAAATAGGAATGTGCCGAGAGCCCGATGAACCGGGCGATTCGCTCATCGCGCAGTTTGACCAGTTCGCCGTGGACCTCCATCGCGCGTTTGACGGTCATCTGCTCGATCCCCGGCGTGCCGTGGATCAGGATGGCGTCAAGGTAGTCCGTCTGGAGTTCGCGGAGCGACTTCTCGACGGCGCCGCGGACCTTGGCCGGATCTGTCGTCTCGACCTTGGTGACAAGATAGACGTGGCCGCGCACGTCCTTGAGGGCCTCGCCGAGAATCGACTGGCTCTCCATGTAATTGCCGTGAGGCGGGCGGAGCCTTACGGCACACCCACTCCGCTCAGGGCAGGCTCCGACCTGCCGCGCGCCAACCTTCGGGATCTCATATCGGCCCGCTTATGCCTCAGCCGCCTTACCTCGTGTGTCGGCCACGCGGACGATGGCATAGAGGATGGCGCCGAAGACGCCTGCCAACAGCACGATGGGCACCCAGAGGGCGCGGCCAATCTTCTGCTCGCGCATGTCCTTGCAGACCCAGACGGTGAGCAGGATGTTGGTGGTGATGACGAGCAGGATGAAGAAGCCGTGGTCGCCGTCCTGGTGACCGGGTCCCTCGCCGCGCGTGCGGTCGATTTCGAGGCGGCGCTCTTCGAGATCGAGTTGGCGTTCCTGGCGGTCGAACTCCGCTTCGTCCTCGCGTTGCCGGAGTTCGAGGTCCATCATTTGGTGTTCGATTTCTTCGGCGTACGGAATCTCATCTTCCTCCTGGGCCACTGCGGTCGGGACCTGCGTCCCAAGGAACGCCACCATAGCTGCGACCATCCATGCCGCGTGCTTCATCTTACACCTCCTTTGCCTGGAGAATCCGGGAAGCGGGAGACTGCGGGGTTACCCACCTCAAGTGCGTGCGCGCATTCATGCTCAAGCCGCGTGTCGCCCTACGGTCTGACCCCTCCAGTATCAACACTCAACTGGCCGGAAGGTTTCGTGCAAGGGCGCCCAAGGCAACTGCACGACAGAATCGCATACCAGAGCACGAAGCCATGACCGCCACCTTCTTCCACCCAGAGACGACCAGCCAGCCAGGTCGACCCGTTCCCGGTCCTCATGCCAGGCGCTGTGCGAGAATCGGTTGTTGATTTGCATCCTAACCCCACCCCTCCCCCGAGGCAAGGTCGAAGCGAGAGAGGTGTGAACCCGGATTTCCCAGATTGGAGTTGAGTTCTTCTCTGACGCCCTCGGCTTCCGGCCCGTAGAATGCGGTTGTTCAGGGATGCCGGCATCTTGACCTATCGGGAACTCGATGAGGCGCTGAGCCTGACTGACATGGCGGAAGGAACGCTCGATGCTGGTGTCCGGAAAGAGCGCGACGATGTCCGAAGACGTGACACAACCACCGAAGAGGCCCGCAACGGTCGTGGGCAGAAATCCATATGGGAAATCCCAGCTGGACACGATCACGGGCCGAGGGAGGACAGATCGAGAGTTGCCGGAACCGAGAACTGCGTTGACGTCGCTTGCAGACACGATACAGTCACTGGAAAGGCCCGCGGGGCCGCGGGCAAGAGTCTGTCTGGGACATCTCGATCAACAGGAGCAGATCCAATGACGAAAGTGTACGCTGCGATCCTGGTCGGACTCCTGGTGTGTCGGCCGGGGCTGACTGCGGACCCTCCGGCCGAGGTCCCTGCGGCCGGGGAGCGTTTTGACTACTTCGTGAACAACTGGAACGTCGTCGGCCTGAAAGACTACCGAAACGGCAGCCGGATTACGCCGAGCAACGAACTGCTGCTGGCGGGCAAGACGCCGATCCAGGTTCGCCTGGGCCCCAACCGCACGCCGTTGAGCCGGGCGAACCCCAAGGTGGCGACGGACGGCTGGATGCCGATCATCCTCGTTACCGCCGAGGACGGACCGGTGCGGTACGAGGTGACCTACTGGGCCACACCGCTGCCGGACGTGAAGGACTGGCGGAAGGCGTTCGACTGGCCCACGGAGGGCGAGAACTTCCTCTGCTGGATCCGCGTCAAGGCCACGAATACGTCCGACGGGCCCATCGGGGCGAACGTCGAGGTCGCACCGGACCGCCGTATCAACCTGCCGAGATTCCGCCATCCGGAACCGCAAGCCGAGCCAAAGATCGACAGGCTCCACACGCCGAAGCACTCATGGTCATGGCGGCTGGGGGCCGGCGCCTCGGCCGAAGGCGTCGCCCGCTACACCTTCTTCCCCGCGGACGGCCCTGGGTCCTACGACCAAGAGGATGCGCAAGCGTGGCTGAAGCGAACGATCGACTACTGGCGCGGCGTCATGGCCGACGCAACGAAGATCGACGTTCCCTGTCGCAAGGCCAATGAAGCGCTGCTGGCCGCCCACGTCTGCCAACTCATTGCCAACGACCATGGCGAGGTGCACGGCGGGGAGAACTTCTACGACATCTTCTACCCCCGCGACGGGGCCTACCAGGTGATGGAGTTGGCGGAGGCAGGGCTGCTCGACGTCGCCCGGAAGGCCATTGAGTCCTACCTGAAGTGCCAGAGCGAAGAAGGGCGGTTCCACGGTGGCGGGAACCAGGCCAAGCAACTTGACGCCAACGGTCAAGCCGTCTGGGTCCTTTGGCAGTACTTCAAGATAACCGGCGATCGGGCGTTTCTGTCGCGGGCGTACCCGCAGATGCTCCGCGCGGTCCGGTGGACCATGCAGGCCCGGCGCAACGCTCCCGCCGGTTCGCCGTTTGCGGGCGTGCTGCCCAGCGCCGTGGCCGACGGGGAGTGCCTCTGGGCCGGGAAGCACCACATCGTCGGCTACGACCTGTGGAACCTGCGGGGAATGCTCTGCACCGCCGATGCCGCCCGCATCCTCGGTAAGGATGAGGAAGCGGCCGAACTGCTCGCCGAGGCGAAGGCGTACCGCTCGGCCATCGACGCCGCCTGGAAGCGGACCGGCCTGGAGCACTTCCCGCCCAGTTGGGAGAAGCAGGGCACACACTGGGGTAACACGGAGACGCTCTGGCCGACCGAGTTGTTCGAACGGCGCGACCCGCGCGTCGAGGCCTTGGTCCGACACGTTCGCGAGGAGTTCGCCGGCGGGTTCATCGAGGGAACGATTCAATGGAAAGGCCGCGGCGATGCTGAAGCCATCCACCCCTACATGGGCGCCTACACGACGATGACCGACCTGGTGCGCGGCCGGCACGAGAAGGTCGTCGAGGACTTCTACTGGTACCTCCTGCACTCGAGTGCCGCCCACGCGTTCCCGGAAGGAATCTACTACAAGAAGCGTGAAGCGTGGGGCGGGACGATTCCACACGTCACCGGCGCGTGCAATTACGCGATCCTGCTTCGCCACATGCTCATCCACGAGGCAGGGAACGAATTGCAGTTGCTCAGCGCCGTGCCGGACTGGTGGCTGGGCGAAGGCCGCAAGATCCGCGTGGAGCGAGCGCCCACGCACTTCGGCGAGATGAATCTGACCGTCCGGGGCACGGCCGAGGGCGTCAAGGTCCGGCTGGACCCGCCGAAACGAAACCCGCCCGCGCGGATCGTCCTGCACTTGCCGAAGTCCCGGCCGATGCTCGGCACGATCGAAGGCGTTCATCTGGTGCAGCGGCCGGACCAGAAACGGCGGTGGGACTTCCCGACGGTAGTGGCCCTGTACGAGGAGACGGCCGAGTGGCTCAAACCCGATTCGGTCAGCCTGAGCACGGCAAAGCCGGCCACCTGTTCCCACGCCCTGGGTGGCTACCCGGCCCGGCTGGCCAACGACGGTTTCGCCGGCTCGACCGCTTCCTACTGGGCCACTGACGTTGCGATGCACAAGGCCGACGCCGCCTGGTGGCAGGTGGACCTGGAGCGACCCACCACGGTCGGCCGGGTCGTGGTGGTCTGCTATTACGGCGATAAGCGTCGTTACGGCTTTACGGTGGAAACGTCGCTTGACGGCAAGACGTGGCAGATCGTTGCCGATCGTCGGGACAACAGGCAGCCGTCAACGGCCAAGGGCTACACCTGCCGCTTCCAGCCCCGGCCCGTGCGATACGTGCGTGTCAACCAGACGCACAACTCAGCCAACACCGGCCGCCATCTTGTGGAGGTCATGGTCTACGAGGATTGATCCGCCGCACAGGCCCGAGGGTCAGGCGTGATCCGCCATGTGGTGATAGTATGGGCGGACGGGGAACATCTCGGTGAAATGCCACGCGACGAGTTTGCCGCTGTTCTTCAGTGCGAGGGTATGCGTTACGCCGCTGCCAACGGCAACGAAGTCATAACCCCTGAACTCTTGCTCGCGACCGTCTTGGGCCTCTCTCACGATTCTATCCTGGCGTCGCTCCTGCAATGCTGTGCCTTCGGAGTTGCCCACCGCAAGCGAAGTGCGAACCGGTCTTGGTCCCCATACGCCCGTCGGCAATCCGGCCCGGGTCACCGTCGCGATCAAAGGAACCTCTTCCTTCAGCCCACGTCGGCGTGCTGCGTGCGCGTCGCCTCCGCAACGCCCAACCCCCGAACGGCGTCAGCCGTCCTCCCGCTGGGCGGCGAGGACGGTGTCGCCCAAGTGGTCCAGGGCGCGGGCGATGTCCCGGCTGTGGGCGGCGTACCAGCCCATGGCCTCCATGAGTTTATAGACGAACTCGTTGTTGTTCGGCCCGCCGTGGTGTTTGGCCTCTCGGCCGTCGGCGACGATTCGGAAGTTATCGATGTACCCGTGCTGCTCGAACTTGCGAAGACAGTCCAGGACGCCGACGTCGCGGGAGCGGTCGATGCGCGGCTTCCAGAGGCCGGGACCGATCTCGACCTGGCGGATGCCCACCGGCTTCTGCATGGCGTGGCGATAGACGTCGGCCGCCGGTTCACGACGCTCCGGCGCCCCGGCACACGTGCAAGAGGTCCACAGGAAATGGCCAACCAGCGCCGCCAGGCCAAACGCCGCGCGCCGGGTCATAGGGGGCACCTCCCCTTGCCAACCTCCGCCGGCCTCACAAGGCGGATTGGGCGGCTCAGGTTGGGGCGGGCGCTTCCTCCTGATGCGGCGCCCTGACCGCAAACGTGAGCAGGGCCGCCACAACAAGCAGCGCCGCCGACGTGTAGTACGCGAAGTTGAAACTGCCCTTCCACGCCTCGAAAATCAGACCGTCATAGACCCAGCCGGCGAACTTCGCCAGCATAAACCCACCGACACCCCACGCCGTGAAGACCAGGCCGTAGTTCACGCCGAAGTTCTTGAGACCGAAGTAGTCCTTCGTCGCCGACGGAAACAGCGTCAGGTTCGAGCCGTAGTTGGCCCCGATGAGGGCCGCGATGACGGCCAAGGCGACGCCGCTGCCCAAGTCGGCCACCACCCCCGAGAGGGCCAGCAGGATAACCATGACCGCCTGGAACACGAAGAAGATGGCCATCGTCGGCCGCCGGCCGAGTCTGTCGGAAACGATCCCGGCGAAAACGCGACCCGCCCCGTTGCCGATGGCCAGGGTCACAACCATGATCGTGCCGGCCTCCAGTGTGCCGATGGTCACGTCCCGGCCAAGTTTCTTGGCGACGGAAATGACCATGAGCCCCGCACCCGCGCCGCAGACGTACATGAACCACAGGGCGTAGAATTGCCAGGTCCGCAGCATCTCGCCGGGCGTGAACTCCTCCTTCCTCCTCACGGCCCTGGGGTCGGGCCTGGCGGGCGCCGGATCGGCACGGAAGCCTGCCGGCGGCGGCTTCAGCAACTGCGCCAGTATCACCACGACCACCAGGAACCCGACGCCGAAACACAGGACCATCGTCTGAAGGCCAAAGGCCGAAGTCAGCCACCGGGCCAGCGGCGCAGCATACACGCTTGCCAGACCGAAGCCACTAACCACGATGCCGGCAATCAGGCCCGTCCTCGCCTTCGGGAACCACTTGACTGCGGGTGGCGTCGCCGAGGCATAGCCGAAGCCGATCCCCATCCCTGCCAGGACACCGAACCCGATGATGTAACCGGCCGGGGACGTCATGAACGACGCGATGATCAGGCCCACGCCAACCAGAACACCCCCAATCGTGGCAACGATCCGGGGTCCCATCCGGTCCTGCATGCGGCCGGCCGGTACCATGATCAGGCTGAAGACAAGACAGGCGATTGCATACGGCCACGCCTTGTCCGACTGGCTCCAGCCCCACGCTTCGGGCACGCCGCCGGCAATCACGCTCCATGTGTACAGGACGCCTAGGGCCAGGTTGATGCCCATACCGGCAAACGTGACGCGCCAGCCATGGTTTTCGGCGCTGGCACCCGCCGCAACTCCGTCGCTCATCATCGGCTCCCGCTGCTTGTACCCGTTCGACGAAACAAGAGCACGGCGACCCACACGGGCCGCCGCGCGTCCCCGCCATCCTCTGTTCTCTCGCCGGAACCTGGCCCCCGAGTTGCGACGCTACGTCTCGCGGCCCTCGATGAGGGTGTCGACGATACCCGGGTCGGCCAGGGTGGAGGTGTCGCCCAGGGTGGCCTTATCGGTGACACCCTCGGCGATCTTGCGGAGAATCCGCCGCATGATCTTCCCGGAGCGAGTCTTCGGCAGCGCCGGGGCGAACTGGAGCCGGTCGGGCGTGGCGATCGGGCCGATCTCCTTCCGCACGTGCTTGATGAGTTCGTCGTGAAGGTCGTCGGACGGCTCCACGTGCTCAACCAGCGTCACGAACGCATACAGGCCCTGCCCCTTGATTTCATGCGGCATGGGGGCGACGGCGGCCTCGGCCACCTTCTCGTGGCTCACGAGCGCGCTTTCGACCTCGGCCGTTCCGATGCGGTGCCCCGAGACGTTGACCACATCGTCGATGCGGCCCATGAGCCAGTAGTCGCCGTCCTCGTCGACACGGCACCCGTCCCCCGTAAAATACAGGTCATTGTACATTGTGAAATAGGTATCGATGAACCGCTCGTGGTCGCCCCAGGTGGTTCGCATCATGGCGGCCCAAGGCTTCTTGATGCACAGTTTGCCGCCCTCGTTCACGTCGCACTCGGTGCCGTCGTCGCGCAG
>CAZNSB010000265.1:0-7422 GCA_964575155.1 uncultured Planctomycetaceae bacterium
GCTGCTGGTGTCGGCGTCGGCGTGGTTCGTGGTCCTGCCCGGGCTGCTGTCGAAGAGGCCGGTGCGCCCCCCCAAGGGCGTGCAGGTCCAGGATCACCAGGTCCGGAACTTCCCTTCCCGGCTGGGGCCTTCGGGGCAGTACGTCCTGGCGCCGGAGCGAGAGAAGAAGGAGCCCGACGGGCCCGCCCCCGACGGGATCGTCGAGTTCCCCAAGGAGCGACTGGGGCCCCTGGGGGTGCTCAAGCACGCCTGGAACTGGTACTACGCGGCGAGTTACCGGAACACGCGGGTGCCCGGGCAGTACGTCCAGTTTGACGTGACGTATTACACGGGCCTGCTGGAGGCGGTCCCGCACGTGCCGGAGCGGTGCCTCGTGGTCGGCGGGCGCACGCTGGTCCGGAACGAGAGCGGGCCGATCAAGGTCGCCGTGGAGGGCGTCCCGCCGCCGTGGGACGAGATCCGGGTGTATCGTACGGTATATCAGTGGATCGACAAGGAGACCGGGCGGACGGGCAAGGGAGCCCAGTACCACTTCTTCAGCATGAACGGCGAGCCGGCCTGGCGGTGGGAGCGGGTGCGGTGGGAGATGGGAAGCCTGTGGAAGAAGTACTGCTACTTTGCCAAGGTCCAACTGGCGCCCAGCGGGGCCGGGCTGACAAGCCTTGAAAGCAGCGATGACCTTTGCCGGGACTTTCTGACCCACGCCCTTCCGGCGGTGCTGGGCTTTCTGCCCAGCGCCGAGGACGTGAAGAGGCTGGAGGCCTCCGGCGCCCCGGGATGACCTCTGCAAGCAATGGAATAAGAAAGACATGGCCAGGAGAAGAAAACTCAACAAGCGCGTGGTGATCCTGCTGGCGGCCATCGGGACGCTGGTGGGGATGCTGATCATCGCCGCCATCATCTACAGACAGCCCGAGGACCCGGTGGCGCTGGCGGCGCGGGGACAGAAGCTGATGAAGGCGGGCAACTACGCCGCCGCGGTCGCGAACTATCGCCGCGCCGTTGCCAGCGACCGCAAGCCGGAGTATTTGCTGGCCCTGGGCGATGCGAGAATGAAGTGGCGAAGCACGGACCGCAACCTGGGCCAGGCCCAGCGGGTGGAGCTGTTCCGGGGGGCGCGGAGGTCTTACCTGGAGGCGATCCGGCTGGACCCCAACTTCATCGAGGGCCACCGCCGGGTGGCCCAGATGGCGTACCTGATGGCGCGATACTCCACGGACGACTGGGTGGGGTACATGCGCGCCCTGGACGGGCTGCTGGGGCTGGTGCCCGACGACCACCAGGCCCTTTTCCGGCGGGCCCAGGCCAAGGCACGCATCGCGCGCTCCAGGCCGGACTACGAGGAGCTCGCCCTCGCCGACTTCAGCCAGCTTTTGGCGGCCGCCCCCGGCAAGGAGGAGTACTGGCTGGCCCTGGGGGCGTTCCAGCGCCAGAGGAAGCGCGAGGACGAGGCCGAGAAGGCCTACGCCGACGCCCTCAAGGCGATTCCGGATTCGGTGAGGCTTCGCGTCGCCCTGGCCGACCTTCTGCACGATCGCGACCGCAGGGGCGAGGCCCTCCAACTGCTCCAGGACGCCATCGCCCGCCAGCCCAAGGAGGCCGAGGCCTACCTGGCGGTGGCCAGCCACTACCAGCGCGCGGATAACATCGACGGGGCCGTCAAGGTCCTCCGCGACGGCATCGCCGCCGTTCCGGGCAACTACCGCACGTACGTCAGGCTGGCGAAGGTCCTCTCCTACTACCGGAAGGAGACCGTGGAGACCGAGGCGCTGCTGCGGGAGGGGCTGAAGGCGTTGGCGGCGTCCGGGGGCCCCGAGAAGCTGGAGGGAGACCGGCTGCGGGAATACCGCGCCGGGGTGCTGGGGCTCAATCACGAACTCTGCGACGTCCTCCTCGACCGCCTCCGCACCGGCGCGAAGGGCGAAGACATCCTCCCGCTCGTCCAGGAAGCCCTCGAACAAATGCAGGACATCGACGAGGACCATGCCCACGTCGCCAAGATTCGAGGCCGGGTGGCCCTGGCCCATGGCAAGCCCGTCGAGGCCGAGCAGCTCCTCCGAAGCGCCTACGAGCGCTACTCGGGCTTCGAGCCCAAGACCGCCACCCTCCTGATCAACCTCTACCGCCGCATGGGACAGTTGGGAGAGGCCCAGAAGATCATCGAACGATTCCTGGGCTACTCCCGAGAGAGCCCGGGGGCGCTGCTGGCGCTGGTCCGGCTGAACCTGGACTACCGCAAGTACGATCAGGCTCAGCGCGTCCTCGACGAGGTCCTCAAGAAGGCCCCCGAGAACAAGGAGGCCAAGGACCTGAAGCTGGTGCTCGACGTCCTCACCGGAAAGACCAACCGCATCCCGGCGGGGCTGGAGAGGGTGAATTCCTACGCGGCGAGGCTGTTCCGGGCGCAGGCGGTTCGGCTGTGGCTGGAGGGGCAACAGGCGGCCGCCATCCAGCTTCTCAGGGACGTCCTGAGGCTCAGGCCCAACGCCGCCAATGCGGCCATCCAACTCATCAAGTGGCACAAGCAGCGCAACGAGACGAAGGCCATCGAGGCCCTGTACCAGGATGCCACCCGGATCTTCAAGAACGATCAGGCGACGCTCCAGAGGCTGGCGCTGGCGATGGAGACCGACCCGAAGAGTCGTCTGGCGTATCAAGTGGCGCTGGCCCGGCGAGATTCCGACCCGGTGCGCCGGGCGATCCGGCTGGCCCGGGTGTACGGCCGGGCCGGTGAGCAGAAGGAGTATGAGGCGTCCTTGAAGGAGGCCCAGTCCCTGGCGCCGAACCACCCCGCCGTGGTCGAGGAACTCTTCCTCCAGGCCCTGCGGAAGGCCGATTGGGACGCCGCCCAGAAGCACTGCGATGCGTCGGCCGACGCCAACCTCGACAAGGTCGGAGGCAGGATGTACCGCGCCCGCCTGGCCAAGGCCCGGGGGCAGTGGGACGAGGCGATCCGGCTGACCCTGGAGTCGCTGCGGGTGCGCCCGCGGTTCAGTCAGGCCTACGCCTTCCTCGGCGACTGCAACGTCTCCGCCCGCAGGTACGACGACGCGCGGGAGGCCTACGAGACCGCCTACTCGCAGAACCCCTCCAACGTCAGGGCCCTGCTGGGGCTGGTCGCGGTCAGCGAGGCCACGGGAAAGGCCGGCGACTACGCCCACTGGATCGAGCTGGCGTACAAGTTCCAGCCCGACAACCCCGCCATCCGCGAGCGGTGGCTCCAACGCCGCCAGGGACGCGACAGCCCGAAAAAGATGATCCGGCACCGGGAACAGATCGCCGCCCTCCATCCCGCCGACCTGGTCAACCTCGGGCACTTGGCCGTCCTCTACGAGCGGGTCGGCAACCTCCCCGGGGCCGAGCGGATCTATGTCCACATGGTCCGGGTTTCCAAGGGCGCCCTCCAGCCGGTGAGGCTGCTGGTGAACCTGCTTCGCCGCATGGACCGCGACGCCGAGGCCAGGAGCTTCCTCGCCCGGTATGCCGACTCCGCCAGGGACAAGGTCGGCGCGTATCTGCTCTGGGGCTCCTACCTCGAAAGCGCCGGCGAGATCCAACAGGCCGAGGCCGCTTATCTGAAGGCCCTTGAAACCGGGCCGGGCGACGGCCGGGGATGCGTCAACCTCGCACGCTTCAACGGGCGCCGGGGCCGATGGGCCAAGAGCGTCAAGTACCAGAAGCAGTACATCGAGAAGTTCGGCGAAAAGGCCTACCCCGGGGCCGAACGCGACCTGATCAAGTACCTCATCCGGGCCGAGCAGTTTGAGGAAGTCCAGGCACGCGCCGCCCGCACCCTGGAAAAGGACCCCAGCGATGTGGTGACGATGACCCTCCAGGGGCTGGCGTGGCTGCAGCAGGGGGATTACGTCCGCGCCAAAGAGGTCCTCGACCATTGCCTCGCCATCAATCCGGGCTATTCCGAGGCGCTGATGTACCGGGCCCGGGTGCATCTGGCCAACGGCCGGATGGCCCTGGCGAAGGACGACCTGGAGGACGCCCGGCGCGCCAACGCGCCGGCCACCATCACGCTGGAACTGGCCAAGGTCTACGAGAACATGGGGGACTTCGGCAGCGCCTACGCGGTCCTCCAGAGCCTGCTGGCCGACCGCCCCGGGTACGGGCTCGCCCTGGAGGCGCTCGTCCTGCTGTGCCAGCGCCACGAACGGTGGGACCAACTTTCGGAGATCCTCCTCCAGGCCCGAAAGGCGTATCCGCGGAACCTGTTCTACCTGGTCGCCGAGGCGGAAATGTACATCGAGCAGAACCAGCCCCAACGGGCCGAACAACTGCTGGCCGAGGCCAAGAAAGTGCTCCCCGAGACCGCCCCCATCAGCGTCCTTCAGATGCGGGCCATGGTCCACGGCGGGCGCCACGACGTCGCCCTCAACCTCGGGCGCGACCTCCGAACCCACCGGGAGGTCGGCCCCTCCGTCCTGGCGATCTGCGGCCGGGCATACGCCGAAAAGAAAAACGACGCCCAGGCCGAGCAGGAGTTCCGCGCCGCCCTCAAGGGAGCCAGGTCCGGCAGGCAGCTCGCGTTCGTGGTCGGGCAGATCGAGCTTGCCTACGGATCCAAACTGGCCGGCGAAAAACTGAAGAGGTGGGTCTCCTCCAAGCCCGAGGACTGGGAGCTGCGGCTGCTGATCGGCACGCTGCTGGTCAAGGAAAAGGACTTCAAGGCCGCCGAGGAGCATCTCAAGAAGGGCCTGGAGCTGGCTTCTTCGGACGGGGAGCGGTTCCAACTGCTGCGGCAACTGGGGCTGGCGTACTACGATACGAAGGACTTCGCCAAGAGCCGGGACAACTACCAGGCCGCCCTGAAGCTCAGGCCCAAAGACCAGATCGTCCTCAACAACCTCGCCTGGCTGCTCGTCAACGAGTTGAAGAAGCCCGATGAGGCCATACGCCTCGTCAGACGCGCCCTGGACTTGGAGCCGTACAACCCCCACACCCTCGATACGTACGGGGTGGTGCTCATGGCCAAAGGGCAGCTCGGTCAGGCCCGCGACGTGTTGAACCGTTCGGCGGACATCAAGGAGCTGCCCGCCAACCGGTTGCACCTCGGCCAGGTGTTCGAGAAAATGGGGCGAAAGCAGGATGCCCTCCGCGAGTACACCCGGGGTTGGGCGCGCGTCAAGAACATGCCTGAAGACAGAGATTATGCCGCGTTGCGAGACGCCTTGAAACGGTTCGGCGAAGAGCCGGCCGGGAGGACGGGAACATGAGCGTCGTGCGAACGAGAGATCAGTCGCCGCAACTGGCCAGGCCGATCGGACGTCCGACCCGTCCGCCGGCGGGCGCGCCCGGGCTTAGCCCCAAGGACATTCTGCGGATCATCCGCAAGCGGAAGTGGCTGATCCTGATCACGTGGGCGACGACGGCCAGCGTGGTCCTCATGGGGACCCTGCTGTGGCAGATGACCGCCCCGCTGTTCACCTGCCGGGCCTTGCTGAGGGTCTCGCCCACCGAGCCGGTCCTCTTCCAGATGCAGCGGGCGCCGCTGTACGGAAAGGACATCATCGAGCGATACAAACGCTCGCAGGCCGCCCTGGTCAAGCACGAGGACGTGCTCCGCGAGGCCGCCAAGGACGAACGCATCAGGAACAAGAGCTGGTATGAGGACCACTCCCGGGACGTCATCCGCGCGCTGGATGAGGTCATCGAGGTCGGCAGCCTCCCGGAGACCGAGTTCATCGAGATCCGCATGACCAGCATCCTGAAGGCGGAGGTGGCCGACATCGTCAACGCGGTGGCGGACAACTTTGCGAAGTTCATGTCGGAGCGTGCCCGGCTGATTCATGACGAGGAGATCAGGAAGCTCAAGGCCCAGCGAGACGACCTGCGGACCAGGCTGGACCGTGTCCGGCGCGAGCGCGCCGCCGCCATCGGCGCCAGCCAGGCCGCCGCCATGCAGGAACGCCGAAGCATCCTGGCCATCAAGCTTCAGATGCTCACCCGGAGCGTCGCTCAGGCCGAGGAGGCCCAAACCCAGACCCAGGCCGCCCTGGGCGCCTGGGAGGACGACATCCGCAAAGGGGACGTGGAGAACAACTTCCAGATCCGGCGGATCCTGGACACCGATCCGACGCTGCGCGGGCTGGAGGCCCAGACCCATGACCTGAACACCAGGCTCAACAACGCCATGCGCAACCTGGGCCCCAAGCATCGCACCGTCAAGAGCATCCGCGGGTTCCTGGAGTCAATCCAACAGCAGAGGGATGACCGGCGCAAGGAGCTGATCGAGGGGCAGGTCCGGGGAATCACCCAGATGCGCCAGATGGAGCTGGCCATTACCACCCAGCAGTTGGAGGCCCTCAGGGAGCGATACAACGAGGCCAGGGCCGGCGCCCGAGACCTGGAGGTGACCCTGGGACGCATCGCCGCCTTGTCCCAGCAGGCGGAAGACCTCGAGATGAACATCCGGCAGTTGGAGCGGAACGTCCTGGCCCGGGAGCTCCAGCTCCGCGGGGCCGGGGGCGTCGGACCGGTGAGCGTCGCGGCCACCGCCACCCCCCCGAGAGTCCCCTCGCACCCCCGGTGGGGGCTCATGACCGGCTTGGGAATCCTCCTCGGCATGGTCCTGGGCTTCGGGCTGGCCTTCCTGCTGGAGCTGGCCGACACCTCCATCAGGGGACCCGCCGACGTCGTCCGCAGGTTCGACATGCCCCTGCTGGGCATCGTCCCCCACAGCGACGACCTCGACGAGGAGATCGAGGACATCCGCCGGGTCGTCCTCTTGGCCCCGCATTCCCCCGCCGCCGAGGCCTTCCGGCAAATCCGCACCAACCTCCTCTTCAGCGGGCCCGCCCACCAGCGACAGAGCCTCCTGGTCACCTCACCCTCCCCCGAGGACGGGCGGACCACCGTGGTGTTGAACCTGGCCATATCGATGGCCCAGGCCGGCCGACGCGTCCTCGTCATCGACGCCAATTTCCGACAGCCCGCATTGGCCGAAATCTTCCCCGACGCCGCCGCCGCCGGGCTCTCCTCCGCCCTCGTCGGTCAGGCCGCCTGGCGCGACGTCGTCAGCAGCACCGACGTGCCGAACCTCAGCGTGATCACCTCCGGCCCGCTGCCGCCCAACCCGGCGGAGCTGCTCGGCAGCGAGACCCTGCGCCAACTGATTACCGAAATGACCGCCGAATACGACCAGGTCATCCTGGACGGATCGCCGGTCATGCTCGTCTCCGACGCCTGCGTCCTCAGCACCCAGGTCGACGGCACCATCCTCGTCGTCCGCGCCGGCAGCAACAGCGCCGGGCTTGTCCATCGCGCCGTCGAGAACCTCACACGCGTCGGCGCTCACGTGCTCGGCTTCGTCCTCCAGGGCATGCGAAGCACCGCCGGCGGGTACCTCCGCAAGAACTACCGGTCCTTCTACGAGTATCAGCGCAGACCCTTGCCGTAGTAGAATACCGAGGC